>JAOAFK010000145.1 GCA_026416315.1 Syntrophorhabdaceae bacterium
ATTGAAAAGATCGTCTCATTTGTTGTTGAAAAATGTATGGAGATTACAGAGAGCAAAATTGCATACATTGGGTTTGTGGATGAGGACGGTTTCTTAAAACATATCATATTGCTGCCGAAGGATATCTATACACAGTGTAAATTAAAAGATAGGTTGTCAGAGCTGAACATAAATACAGGCGGTTTGTGGGCAGAATCGGTGAGACAGAAAAATTCATTTATCATAAACGATTATGAGGCATATATTCCATTAAAGAAAGGTATGCCTGAAGGTCATATACATATTAAGAGATTTATGAGTGTCCCTGTTGTATATAAAGATAGAGCTGTGTTGATGGGCTGTTTTGCAAATAAAGAAGAACCTTATGACGAAAATGACGAAACAAATGTAAAACTTTTGATGCAGGGTCTATGGAATTATATTGAGCTTAAAAATACACAAAGAATTCTCCGCGAAAACGAATTGCTATATAGGGGTCTTTTTGAAAATGCAAACGATGCCATATTCCTCTTAAGGGATGGTAAATTTATAGATTGCAATCCAAGGGCCCTTGAGCTTTTTAAAGGAAAAAGAGAAGACATTATTGGAAAAACACCTTACGAATTATCACCACCAAAGCAAACAAACGGAAGAGATTCTCGGGAAAAGGCCCTTGAAAAGATAGAAGATGCCCTAAAAGGACATCCACAATTTTTCGAGTGGGCCCATACAGCTAAAGACGGAACAATCTTTTTTACAGAAGTCAGCCTGAACAGTCTGAAAATAGGTAAAGAAACATTCATACAGGCAATTGTAAGGGATATAACAGAGAGAAAAAAAGTTGAAGAACAGCTTAACCATGAAAGGGAGAGATATTCTTTCCTTGTGGAGAGTATGCCGTTCGGGATGGTTCTCATTGATAAAAAAGGAAATTTTCTATACGTGAATAAAGAGTGGGAGAGGCTTTTCGGTTATACACAGGAGGAAATGCCGGACGGAAAGACATGGTTTGAAAAGGCCTATCCCGATGAAGAATACAGAAAAATGGTTAGAGATACATGGATAAAAGACACAAAAGAGATGAATATCGGAGAGAAGGTGCCAAGGACATTCAATGTAACATGTAAGGATGGAAGCACAAAAGTAGTGGATCTCATAACCGTTATGGTTGAAAACAATCTACTGATTACCACTGCCCATGATGTGACAGAATTTAAACGTACACAAGAACAGTTTTTACAGGCACAGAAGATGGAGGCCATAGGACGCCTTGCCGGTGGCGTTGCCCATGATTTCAATAACATGCTTACCGTCATATTAGGTCATGCAAATCTTGGTATGCTTGAGCTTGATGCCTCCCATCCTCTTTACCATAGATTCAACGAGATAAAAAAGGCAGGGGAACGTTCTTCTGAATTAACAAAGAACCTTCTTGCCTTTGCAAGAAAACAGGCTATTGAACCAAAAGTGCTGGATATTAATGTGGCCATAGAAGATATGTTGAAGATGTTATTGAGGTTAATTGGTGAAAATATTGAATTAAGATGGATCCCAGGAAAAGATTTATGGCATGCCAGATTTGACCCTGTTCAGCTTACGCAAGTCGTAATAAATCTCGTTGTAAATGCAAAGGATGCCATACCCGATGTGGGTAGAATCACCATAGAGACGGACAATGTGTTTTTAGATGAACTATACTGTAAGCATCATTACGGTTTTCGTCCAGGGGAATATGTGATGCTTGCCATAAGTGACAACGGAATTGGCATGACAAAAGATGTGCTGGAGCA
>JAOAFK010000177.1 GCA_026416315.1 Syntrophorhabdaceae bacterium
TATGGTTATAGGGCAGTAGCAAAATCCAAATACGATACAGTGATAGTTTTGGCGCCGAGTCACAGGGTATTTCTTGATGGTGCATCCATTATGGATAAAGGTGCGTACAAAACTCCATTAGGCCAGATTACAATTGATGAGGAAATTGCAGAAAAGATATCCAACAAAAGTGATATAATAAAGAACAATATAGAACCTCACAGATATGAGCATTCCCTTGAGGTACAATTACCATTCTTACAGACTGTTTTTTCAGATTTTAAGCTTGTCCCCATTATTGTTGGTGGTGATGTGGAGGTCTGCGAACCCCTATCCAAAGGGATCTATGAAGCCATAAAGGATAGCAAAAAAAGGTTTTTGATAATAGGAAGCACAGACCTTTCCCATTATTATAATTATAAAAAAGCAGTGGAACTTGATGGCATAGTAGTAAAACATCTGAACTCCTTTGACATAATGGGTATGGTTAATGATTACAAAAAGGGTAGTTTTGAGGCATGCGGTGCAGTACCCATGATTACAACCATGTATCTATCAAAAATGTTAGGAGCCACAGGCGCAAAGGTTTTAAAGTATGCAAATTCAGGCGATGTGACAGGTGATAAAAGTGGTGTTGTTGGTTATGTATCGGGTGTTTTTTATAAAATTTCTTGAAAGGTATTAGAGTGAGTTTATCTGAAAAGGATAAGGCGTTTTTAAAACAACTTGCAAGGGATGCCATTGAGGCAAGGCTTTTTAAAAAGAAATTACCCAAAAGAGAAATACCAGAAACCCTTAAACATAAACAAGGTGCATTCGTAACCATCAAGAAAAAGGGTGAATTGAGGGGATGTATAGGTTATATAAAGGGTTATCTACCCCTTTTTGAAACTGTTGAGGAGATGGCACAGCATGCTGCATTTAATGATCCAAGATTTGAGGCATTAAAAAAAGAAGAGTTAGACGATATCGAAATTGAAATTTCTGTTCTGTCTCCTTTAAAAAAAATAGACAGTATTGATGAGATAGAGGTGGGTAAACATGGTATTTATATAGAGAAAGGTTTTTATTCAGGCCTTCTTCTTCCTCAGGTTGCAACAGAACATGGATGGGATAGAACAACCTTTCTTGAGCATACATGCTATAAAGCAGGTCTTGATAAAGATGCATATAAAGACAAAGATACAGATATTTATATCTTTACAGCAGAGGTTTTTTAATTAAAATGATTATCGATAAAGATATGTCCATAGAGGAACTCATCAAACTTTACCCTGAAATAGTTTCTGTTTTTAAAAATTATGGATTAGAGTGTGCCGGATGCAAGGCAGCTTTATTTAAGAACATAGAAGAAGGGGCTTATATTTTTAACATTAATCTTGATGCACTCCTTAGTGCCTTAAATAAGGCAGTCAATATAATTGAGAGTAAAAAATAGCAAAAGTATTTTTATCTATTGATAAAATGATTTAAAATAATAATTAAAAGTGTCAAGAATAGAGATTAAAAAATAAAAAAAGGAGGTTTTTATGTCCATTGAAAACAAAGTGGCATTTGTATCAGGTGCATCGAGGCCCCATGGAAATGGTAGGGCAATTGCTTTAAAGCTCGCAAGTCTTGGAGCTGATGTGGCTGTAAGTGGTTTCAATAACATGGATGGTGCTATAGCACTTTCAGAAGAAATTAAATCAATGGGTAGACGCTCTATCGCTGTAAAGATGGATATGAGTGAATATAGCGAGGTTAAAAGGGGGCTTGCTGAAATAAAGGAAAAGTTAGGCCCTATCAGCATTCTTGTAAATAACGCAGCCCTCATGAATCACAATGTTACCATAGCAAAGACCACTATAGAGGAATGGGATTATGAGGTAAAACTCTGTCTAAATTCTGCCTTTTACTGTATAAAGGAGGTATGGGCAGATATGTGCGCCAATAAATGGGGGAGAATCATAAATATTACATCCGTAGCAGGTGTTCTTGGTGGATATGGGCAGACAAGTTATGGCGCAGCCAAGGCAGGTCTCATTAGCCTTGCAAAATCCGTTGCCCTTGAGGGTGCAAGGTTTAATATCACTGCAAATGCTGTATTAATAGGAATTTCCACAACAGATGCCTACCTTAAATTGCCAGAACCTGTGAGGGAGAAAGTGGAAGCCAGGACAGTTTTCAAAAGGCCAGCAACACCTGAAGAGATTGCCAGTGCAGTAGCTTATCTTGTTTCCGATGAGGCAGGATATATGACTGGTGCGATTATGAATATGATGGGTGGCCTTGATTTATTTGTGCTTTAAAAAAGTTAGAGAAAAATTAGAGAATTTTAAAGAAACTTAAAAAAACATAAGCAAAGGTAGCGTATTGAAAACACTTTTGCGGTTTTCCCGCTACCTTATGTTTAATTGCAAACTTTAAAAGTTATAGAGGAAGGAAGGTTTAACTATTGAAAAAAAGAGGATTTTTCTTCTATCCGGCAGTACTTCTTGTTCTGTCTGTTATTTTTTTCATTATGGGCTATGCCTTTTATATATTTAAAGATATACCTTCTGTAAAAGTCCTAAAAGACCTTAAAAACAAACCCGTATCCCATGTGTATAGCATAAATAACCAGGTGGCATACGTTATTGTTCCTGATAACAGGATCTTTGTGCCATATAATAAAATTCCAAAATTTGTAAAACAGGCCTTTCTTGCCGCAGAAGATGCAGATTTTTTCAAACACGGTGCCCTGGACTTTGCAAGTATATTCAGGGCATTTGTAAAAAATATAATGCACGGAAGGGTTGTTCAGGGTGGAAGCACCATCACCCAGCAGGTGATAAAGACCTTAATCCTTGGTCCTGAAAAGAGTATATCAAGAAAGATAAAGGAGGCCATCCTTGCATATAAACTGGAAAAATATTTAACAAAGCACGAGATATTAAATCTATATCTGAATAATGTTTATATGGGACACGGGGTTTATGGTGTAGAGGCAGCAGCACAGGTTTATTTTGGAAAGCATATCGAGCAAGTTACAATGCCAGAGGCTGCAATGCTTGCGGGGCTTGTTCAGGCCCCTTCTCGGTACACACCTAAAAAAAATCCTGCCCAGGCACGGATACGATATGAATATGTTGTAGGCCAGATGTATGAAAAAGGCTTTATCGACGCTAAAAAAAGAAACGAGATGCTTAAGGCCTATATAAACATCAAAGAAGACAACGGTGTTTTTACGGACAGTTATTTTAAAGACTACATATACCAGTATGTGGAAGGAAAATACGGTAAGGGTATTTTTTCAAGAAAAGGCTTGAAAATATATGCAACAGTGGACCTTTCACTTCAAAGGTTAGCTGAAGATGCGATAAAGAGGGGTTTAAATTTATATGAACAGAGACAGGGCGATTATACAGTGTTATACCACCTTGAGAGAAAAAAGTGGGAAAACTTTATTAAAAATTACGATAATAATTTAAAATTCATTAAACTTGTAAATGATAAGACATACAATGTTCTTATTTCAGAAAGGATAAAAGAGGGCTATAGCGTGAATATAGGAAAAGAAAAGGGTATTCTGCTCATGAATGATTTCCCCTTTAAACCCGGTGATGTTGTCAAGGCTTTCTATAAGGGGATGGATAAGAAGAAAATCCATCTATTCCACCCAGTTAAGTCCCTTAAAGTTGAAGGAGCCCTAATCTCTATGGAAACAGATACAGGTTATGTCCTTGCCATGGTAGGAGGTAGAGATTTTGAAAAAAGTCCATATAATAGGGCAGTCTTTGCAAAGATTCAGTCAGGAAGTGCATTTAAACCTTTCATCTATCTTACTGCGTTAAAAAAAGGCTATGAACTGGATTCATTGATACCTGATGAGCCTAAATCATATTATGCAGGTGATGGTAAGACATGGACGCCTCGAAACTATGACGGAAGATATGACGGTATGATTACTATGAAGGATGCAATTGCCTTTTCAAAAAATGCTGCAACTGTACAACTTCTTGAAAAAATAGGTGTATATGCAGTTAAAGAAACATTAAGGGATCTTGGTATTGATGCAGAGATACCCGACAATCTATCCATAGCCCTTGGGACTTCAAACCTGACACTCTTAGACCTTGTAAAAGGTTTCAGTGTGTTTGCCAA
>JAOAFK010000178.1 GCA_026416315.1 Syntrophorhabdaceae bacterium
GTAGGTCAAGGGTAAGAAAATTTTTAGATAAAGAATTTAAAAAAAAACATTTAATAAAAAACATTATAAACAGGCAACCTCCTTTCTTTACTTCAAATCACGCACCATTTTTTATGATGGAGCAACTAAAAGTTAGTTGAAAATTATAAAGATATATTGCTTAATATATCCTTGAGTCCATGAAAACACCTGTCTCTGTTTATGTAATAACATACAATAATGCCACAACCATAGAAAGGGCGCTAAAGAGTGTGTGTGGCTGGGCAGATGAGATAGTGGTTGTGGATTCCCACAGCTCAGACGGGACAGATGAGATAGTGAAACGCTATACAGAGAAATTATATCAGTTTGATACAACAAACCTTAGGGAAAAGTATCAGTATGCCCAGGATATCTGTAAAAACAACTGGGTGATGTTCATAGATGCCGATGAATGGTTGACCGATGAAATAAAAAACGAAATATCAGATATTGTTTCATCAAATTCAGATTACGATGGATTTATGGTAAAGAGAAGAAACATCTATCTCGGTAAGGAAATAAAATATGGTGGCTGGTATCCTGACCATGAGATAAGATTATATAGAAAAGAAAAAGGCGGATGGAGAGGTGGTATACACGCCAAAGTATTTGTGGAGGGAAAAATTGGAAAATTAAAACATCACTATCTCCACACGCCTTATATGGACACATCCCATCAGATAAGAACCATCGACAGATATTCCCAGGCGTATGCAGAAGACCTATATGCTTCACATCACCGTTTTCATATATTGAATATGATTTTTAGGCCCATCTATAGGTTTTTTAGGGATTATATCTTTAAATTAGGTTTTCTCGATGGCATACCAGGCTTGATTATCATGGCATCTACCATGTATTACGTTTTTATGAAACATGCAAAACTCTGGGAAATGGAGAAAAAAAATGGAAAAAAAGGAGATATTTAAAGGAAAAGACATTCTTGTTACAGGCGGTCTTGGTTTCATTGGAAGCAATTTATGTATTGAGCTTGTAAAATTAGGAGCCCATGTTACTATTGTGGATAATATGCTGCCCCGTCAGGGAGGAAACCTCTTTAACATAAAAGACATAGAGGATAAGGTAAAGGTGAATTTTTCCGATGTAAGAAACAGTTTATCCATGAATCATCTCGTCAAAGGGAAAGACTATATATTTCACCTTGCAGGACAGGTGAACCATGTGGATAGCATGAGAAACCCCATCCAGGACTTAGAAATTAATTGCAGGGGCACCCTTGTACTTCTTGAGGCATTAAGACACCACAACAGAAACGCCAAGGTCATATTTGCAGGGACAAGGGGTGAATACGGCTCAAGTGTAAAGCTCCCTGTGGATGAAGACCATCCCACAAACCCGAAAGGCATCTATGCTGTAACAAACCTGACAGCAGAAAAAATGGTCCTTGTATATCATGATATATTTGGCATAAAGGGTGTATGTTTGCGCATTACAAACACATACGGACCGAGACATCAGATGGCCCACGATGAATACGGGGTTTTTAATTGGTTCATAAGAAAGGCCATAGATGACGAAGATATACCCGTTTTCGGAGACGGAAGGATTTTAAGGGACTTCATTTTTGTAGATGACCTTGTGGAATGCATGCTTGTTGTTGCAGCAACAGAAGAGGCATACGGAGAGGTATTCAATGTAGGAACAGGCATACCCGTAAGTTTTATTGAGCTTGCAAAAACAATAGCACGTATAGCTGGTTCAGGCAGACCAAAATTTACAGAGTTTACCCAGGAAAGAAAAGAGGTGGAGCCAGGGGATTATTATGCAGATATTTCTAAGATAAAAAGGATCACTGGATGGGAACCAAAGACATCCTTAGAGGAAGGCATAGCAAAAACCGTTGAATTCTATAGAAAATACAAAAAGGAGTACTGGTAATGGATGTGGCGATATTTAATCTTGAAAGAGACCATAGAGATTTAAAAGACCAGTTGATAGAGAAATTTAAAGATGTACTCGAAAGGGGAGAATATATCCTCGGAGATGAGGTAAGGACCTTTGAAGAGGCATTTGCTACATACATTGGTGTTAAGTATGCAGTAGGTGTGGGTAGCGGCACAGATGCCATAAGAATAGGCGGGCTTGCATGTGGGTTAGAGAAGGGGGATAAATTTGTAACTACACCGAATACATATATCTCCACTGCCATGTCCCTTTCCATACACGGTTTGCAACCTATTTTCTGTGATATTGAGCTAACCACATACAATATGGACCCTCAGATGCTTGAAGACACATTAAAGAAAGAAAAAGGGATAAAGCTATGTATACCCGTGCATCTATACGGTCATCCCTGTATGATGGATGAAATCCTTGATATCTGTAAAAGGCACGGTGTTATGGTCATGGAAGATGCCTGTCAGGCCCATGGCAGCCTATATAAAGATAAAAAGGTGGGAGGTCTTGGAGATATAGGGGCATTCAGTTTCTATCCCACAAAAAATTTAGGTTGTTACGGCGATGGCGGCATCATCACAACAAATTCAGAAAAAATCTATAAAAAGGCTGAAATGTTGAGGATTTATGGCCAATCATCAAAGCATGTCCATGAGATAGAAGGTTTTAATTCAAGGCTCGATGAGGTTCAGGCAGCACTTCTTTCCATTAAGCTTAAAAAACTCGATTCGTGGAATAAAAAAAGAAGACACATTGCCTGGTTATATAAAAGAGAACTTGATGATGCGCCTGTAGTCTTACCCCATGAGGCACCCTGGGCATATCATATATATCACCTGTATGTCATAAGGGTCAAAGAAAGGGATAAACTCATGGGTTATCTTAAAGAAAAAGGCATAACCACCCTTATCCATTATCCCACCCCCATTCATCTCCAACATGTGTACAAAAAACTCGGTTATGAAAAAGGTGCGTTTCCGAATTCGGAAAAGGCATCAGAAGAGATACTGTCCCTTCCCATGTTTCCATCCATGAAGGAGGATGAGGTTCTATATGTAGCCCGCTCTATAAGAGAGTTCTACGGCTTAAAGGTATAAGGGGATGAAAATATTACAGCTTTTGAGCGACTGGAAATGGACAGGCCCCGCTGAACCTGTGGTCTCTTTATGCGAGGCCCAATCAAAACAAGGTGCGAATGTAACCATTGCCTACAGAAAAACACCCCTTGATTTTCCTGAAAGGACAGTTGAAAAGGAGGTGAAGAAAAGGGGCATAAGATATTATGAAGGCTTCAGACTTAACAGGTATTTTTCCATTTTTGATTGGACCTATGATTTAAAGGCTATTAAAGCATATGTTGAGGATAAAAAAATAGATCTCATACACACAAATCTTTCCCATGACCATGCCATAGCTATATTTTCTTTTTTGTCAAGAAAACTAAGAAAACAAAGACCGCTAATTATAAGAACAGACCATAAAAGAGAAGGCCTGCCGCAGAATATTTCAATGAAGTGGATTATGTCAAAAACAGACGGGCTTATTACTTACAGCAAAAGGATTATGGAGAGAGATATGAGTTTTTTTAAATTACCAGAGGAAAAGGTATGTGTAGCCCCGCCTGGCATAAAAATCCACAATGGCATAACAAAAGATATGAAAGGCACCTGGGGCATAAAACCTGAAGAGAAAGTAATTGGCGTTGTAGGAAGACTTAAGCCCGACAGGGGATACGATGTGATACTAAAGGCCTTTAAAATTATACGCTCCAAAATGGGCAATGTAAAATTAGTGGTTGTGGGAAGAAGCTCCCAGGTGGATAAAAGCATAAATGAACCTATTAGAGAACTAGGCATTAGAGACGATGTGATCCTTGCAGGATACATCATAGAGGACTATTTTTCTACCATATCTTCCTTCGATGTGTTTGTCATGATGAGGGCAGGAAGTGATGGAACTGCAAGGGCATTAAGGGAGGTTATGTCCATGGGTGTGCCCGCGGTAGTGTCCGATTTGGGGATGCTCCCTGAACTTGTAGATGACGGCATAAATGGTTTTGTTGTGGATTCTAATGAAGAAAACCTCGCAGAAAAGCTCCTATGGATTTTAAAAAATGACGATTTAAGGAATAAATTAGGGACAAATGCAAAAAATAAGGCAATAAATGAATGGGATTACGCAAAACAGGCAAAAATTATCCTTGATTTTTATGATAGACTTTTATCAAAACAAAAAAACAACACATAAAAAGAAGGACCACGATTATGGTGAAGGAATGGAGATTAATAGATGAAAAACCAGACAGGGATTACAGGGTATTCAAGGTAAATATCCTAAAGGCCCTATCCCCTCGAACAAATGCCGTTTCAGAGTTTTATACAATAGATACTAACGACTGGGTAAATATTATACCTGTGACTGAGAAAAAAGAGGTTGTGATGATCAAACAGTACAGACACGGCTCTAAAGGGATCACCCTTGAGATACCTGGAGGCCTTGTAGATGATGAACATCCGGTAGAGGCCGCGCTGAGAGAGCTAAAAGAAGAAACAGGATATACAGGAGATAGGGTTAGTTATCTCGGAGCAGTCAATCCAAACCCGGCCATATTCAACAATCTCTGTCATACTTATCTTGTAGAAGATGTTAAAAAAACAGATGAAAAAAACCTTGACCCTGACGAAGACATAGAGGTTGTGCTTGTGTCCTTATCAGATGTGCCTGGCCTTATTGAAAAAGGAAAGATCAACCACGCCCTTGTAGTGGTAGCATTTTATCTGTATTTTGCCAAAACAAACATGGGGGTTTTGAATCCATGAAGATACCAAGTATAATTGCAATAGTGGGTACATCAAAGGTAGGAAAGACCACGCTCATCGAGCGACTCATACCAAAATTTAAAGAAAAGGGTATAGAGGTGGCAGTCATCAAGCACCATCCCCATGATTTTGACATAGATATACCGGGAAAGGACACGCACAGATTAAAAACTGCAGGGGCCAAAACCACAATCATATCATCACCAAAAAAAATTGCCATGGTCTCTGATGTAAAAAAAGAGATTATGCCCTATGAAATTGTTAAGAAATTTATCGATGATGTGGATCTTGTAATCGTTGAAGGGTATAAAAGAGAAAAGATACCGAAAATTGAGGTATTCAGAAACAAAAGAGATGCAAAACCCGTATGCGCAAACGACCCGCATCTTATTGCCTTTGCCACAGATAAGCATTTCCCATCAGATAAGCCTGTTTTTCTATTGAATGATGTGGAAGGCATAGCTCAATTTATTATTGCCCACTGTATCAATAAAAGCGGTTTTTAAGCTCTTTTACAAGGGCTATATTTTCTATATGGCCTGTTTGCTGTGCCACTATCCTTCCCATAATGGGTCTGTTTAACAGATAGATATCCCCTATCAAATCTAATATTTTATGTCTAACAAATTCATCAGGATAACGGAGCTTTGTGTTTATAACACCTTTATCATTTAAAAGGATCACATTGTTTACCCTGCCGCCTGAACCGAGCCCCATCTGGTTTAACTTTTCAAAATCTTTTAAAAAACCGAATGTTCTTGCAGGGGCAATTTCTTCCTTGAATTCCATGTGGCTACCGCTAAAGCTATATTCCTGTATACCTATGGGTTCTGGATGTATGAGCTTATAGGTGACCTCAAATCTCTCAGATGGTTCTATCCAAAGATATTTATCCTTTGGCAAGTTCTGAAGCACTATTTTTTCTTCTATTTTCAAAGGTTCAATGCCCTCTTTCTGCTCCACTACATCTGCTTCCTCTATCTTTTTGCAGAGCTCCGTTGCAGAGCCGTCAAGGATGGGCACCTCTTCACTAACCTTTATAAGGAGGTTTGTTATACCGTACATATGGCATGTGGCCATAAGGTGTTCTATGGTTCTCACAATACAGGATTTTCCTTTAATGGATGTGGCATAACCTATGGAAAATACATAGTCTATAAATGCCGGGATCCTCTCCCCCTCTGGGACATGTTC
>JAOAFK010000051.1 GCA_026416315.1 Syntrophorhabdaceae bacterium
CAAGATAATAAAGGGTTTTCCCTGCATTATCCTTTATGGCCTTAGCATTTACTGACACCCAGATCCAGCTACCATCCCTTTTTCTCTGCCTAACCTCAAAATTCCTTACTTCTCCATGGGTCTCTATATTTTTTATAAAAAGGTCTCTGTCTTTGGGGTCCCAGTAAATCTGGGTTCGTATGTCTTTGATAGAAGATAAGAATTCTTCTGGTGATGAATATCCAAGCATCAAAGCATATGCTGGGTTCACATTGATATATTGTCCATCTGGGGTGCTTTGAAAGATTCCCTCAACAGCCTGTTCAAATATAATCTTATATTTTTCTTCTTCATTTATTTCAGGATATTTAAGAACAGGTTTTCTCTCTGTTTTGATTAAAGATTTTATCTTTTTTGTTTTCTTTTCTATTTTTGGCATTAATTTTAAAAAATGCCATAATGTTTTTGTAATTGTCAAGGAATAGATAAATAGGACAAGTGTGACTCAATGCTCTAATGATTTATTAAACCAAGAGTGTCAATTTATAAAATATCTTAAATTTCAAAACAAATTAAAAAGACATGCGTATTAAAATATAAGTCTTGAGATAGACTTAACAATTTATCAAGATTTAAGTTTGAATGAACAATAACAGCAATTTTTTGTTTAGAGTGAGTTTGGGGATGTTTTTTTTTAGAAGGTATTTTTGTATGCTTATATTTAATAATTTCAATTAATTATCTGGTGGAGGTGAAGGGGATTGAACCCTCGACCCCCTCGTTGCGAACGAGGTGCTCTCCCTCTGAGCTACACCCCCATTATGATTTTATTTAATGCTATCTGCATATCCGTAGATGTCAACCTGATAACCGTATTCTGGCATCTCAACACCGTCTATGAAAACCTTTCTTCCATCTAAAGAGACCCTGCCTTTTGCAATAAGGTTGTGCACCGCAAAGGGATAAATCTTCCAATCACCTTCCACCTTTAAAACCTCCTGGACTTCCTTTGAAACCTCCTCGAGGAGCATATCAAAATTATTTCCTTCCTCTTTTGCCATTTCTCTGAGTTCTGCTAACGTTGTTATTCCTTTTTTATCTATAAACTTTTTAACTGCATAAAGTTTGTCATCCCATGGTGACAGAGAGACCGACTTTGACTGGATAAGTATGGGGCCTCCATCATCTGACTCATCTACAAAAAATACAGTGGATTTTACAGTTTTTTCTCCTGCTATTATTGCCTTTGCTGTGGGTCTCCAGCCAAGTCCTACATATTTTCTTGAATCACCGGGATGCACATTTAAAATCCTCGGGAAGTATCTCTTTGCCATCCAGTCGCCTATCCACAGATCATATCCTGCAAGGCAGATCAGATCCGGCTCATCCCCTAAAGTCTGCTCCACAAGGGTCATGATTGCCATATCAAAACTGTTTCTCTCAATGCCGTATCGCGGGATCTTTTCTATCCCCCACATCTTTTTAAAGAAAATCTTTGAATCTAAGGTCACTGTTGGGACATTTCGTGCCTGTGCCTTATTGATGCCGGCACAGTTCGGAACATTGCTGAATACAACATGTGGTTTTTTTGGGTCTGCCTCATAAATTTTATCGTAGTTTGTTCCTGAACCGGATACACCACAGGCATACCGAAGGGGCCTTTCTGAAGGTGTATAAACTAACTTTCCTTTCAATTTCACCTCACTTTTTTAAAAAACTCTAACAAAGAAGGCAATACATGTCAAATTTAACTTTATCTTTTTACCTTGTCGCACCAAGCCCGCGCATTCTGGAACATCCTAAGCCAGGGCGATGCCTTAAGACTTTTATTCAATTCTTCAGGCATCCACGGCCACTGCCACTTTAGAAAAGCCCTTTCAGGATGGGGCATAATTGCCAAATGCCTGCCATCTTCTGTGCAAAGCCCAGTAATACCGTATGGCGAACCGTTGGGATTAAAAGGGTAGCTATACGGATAGATATCAGATTCAAAGCCGTCTTCTCTTCCGTAATCATCCACAAATGTAAGGGCTACAAGATTCTTTTTCAGCACTTCTTCCATGATTTTAGGGTCTGGAAAATATACCCTTCCTTCTCCATGGGCAACCCATACACCTAAAATTGAGCCCTCCATGCCCTCAAACATGATAGCTGGACTTTTTTTAATCTTAACTGTGACCCACCGGGATTCAAATCTACCAGATTGATTTCTAACGAATCTTGGCTGTCTCTCATCTTCTATACCCTGCCAGGGCACCCAGCCGAGTAAGGCAAAAAGCTGACAACCATTGCAAACACCAAGAGAGAATGTATCAGGTCTTCTATAGAATTCATCGAACATCTCTTTAAGCCTGCTGTTGAATCTTATGACAGATGCCCAGCCTTTGGCGCTCTCCGGCACATCTGCATAGGAAAAACCTCCAACTGCCACAACACCTCTAAACTTTTCAAGGGTAATTTTATTTTCTATTAGATCCGTCATGGTTATATCCCATGGCGAAAAACCTGCATGGTAAAAGGCGGATGTCATCTCCCTATCGCCATTACTGCCTTCCTCACGGAGTATGGCCACATTCGGTTTATCGTTTACTTCTATGAGGTGCCGCGGGGTTTCTTCCGGCACAAATGTGATTATGTACTCCGGGCCTTTTCTGTCATAAATATTTCTCTTCTCACGGTCAGCGCATAGGGGGTTTGTCTGAAGTCTTTCAATCTGGTATGATGTTTCTTCCCAAATAGACCGTAAAACTCTCATATCCGCATGAAGTATCCTCTCACCATTATAATCAATAATGACCTCTTTTGTTTCTATTGTTTCGCCAATTTCTATATAGTCCAGGCCATATTCTTCAAGGATCTTTTTTACCCTATCTATATCACCTTTTTTACATTCTATAACAGCACCCAGTTCCTCTGCAAAAAATCTCTCGATGGGGCTGGCATTTGCCTTCATTTTGATATGTACACCGCAATTCCCTGAAAAAGCCATTTCAAGAATAGTAATAATGAGTCCGCCATCGCTTATATCATGTCCGGAAAGTATAGTGTCTTCTAATATGAGCCTTTGAACTGCCTCAAATGTCTTTTTTAAAACCCCTGGCTCTTCCACATCCGGTGAGT
>JAOAFK010000107.1 GCA_026416315.1 Syntrophorhabdaceae bacterium
ACGAGAAACAAAGATGAGCGGTAAAATCCATGAGAAGGCGATTATGATAATATCGAGTTATTTAGGAAGTAAATATGCGGTTAAAAAACCCATAAGTTTATCCGCATCTATTACCTTTGAGCAATTATATGAGATGATTGAGGGCGACAGTGCAACATGCGCTGAACTTTATGCCCTCTTAAGTAGTATTTCAGGGGTGCCCATAAAACAAAGCATTGCTGTTACAGGTTCTATGGACCAGAACGGAGATGTCCAACCAATAGGTGGAGTTAATGAGAAAATAGAGGGATTTTTTGATCTATGTAAATTAAGGGGTTTAAATGGTGAACACGGGGTAATCATACCGAAAAGAAACGTAAAGCACCTGAATCTTAAAAAAGAGGTAATCGAGGCAGTAAAAGATGGAAAGTTTACCATCTATGCCATAGATAAGATGGAAGAAGGCCTTGAGATTTTAACAGGTATGAAGGCAGGAGATTTAGATGAACAGGGTCAATATCCTGAAGGCACAATAAATTATCTTGTCACAAAGAGGCTAACAGAAATAACAGAATCACTGGAAAAGAAAAAGGAAAAAGAATCGGAAAGAGAAGAAAGTGAAAGCAGTGAAAGGAGGGAAAAGAGGGATGAAAATGAATAAAAAGGCAATACATAAAATCTCATACGGTGTCTATATTGTAAGTTCAAAAATGAATGGAAAAATAAACGGCCAGATAGCAAATACAGTATTTCAGATCACATCAGAGCCACCAACCGTTGCCATAAGTATAAACAAGGAAAATCTCACCCATGAATACATATTAAAAAGCAGAGTTTTCAGTGTATCGGTTATAGGAAAATCAGCACCTATGTCCATTATTGGACAGTTTGGATTTAAATCAGGAAGACAGATAGACAAGTTTCAGGGTATAAAATATAAAACTGCCATTACAGGCGCACCTATAATACTCGATTATACCATCGCATACCTTGACTGTGAGGTCTTAAGTGCAACAGATGTGGGAACACATACTGTTTTTATAGGAAAAATAGTAGACTGCGATATTTTAAACGATGAAGAACCCATGACCTATGCATATTATCATGAGGTAAAGGGGGGAAAATCACCCAAAACAGCGCCCACATTTATAAAAGAAGATATAAAAGAAGAACAGGGGAAAGAACAGGAGAAATCCGAGAAATATACATGTAAAATTTGCGGATATATTTATGATCCTGATAAGGGTGACCCAGAAAACGGGGTCAAACCAGGAACACCCTTTGAAGAATTACCAGATTCATGGGTTTGCCCTGTTTGCGGTGCACCTAAAAGTGAATTTGAAAAGACATAATAAAAAATAATAGTTTTATTAGGTCATTTAAAAACTAATTATCTTGTGGAGGAGATAATGTCAGATACCATAAGGGAAACAAACCTGAAAGATTTAGGCCCATTAAAAAGGGGTAAAGTCAGAGATGTTTATGATTTAGGGGATAAATTACTGATTGTGGCTACAGACAGGATATCTGCCTTTGATGTGGTACTGCCTACACCCATTCCCAATAAGGGCAAGGTTCTTACCAAATTGTCCATATTCTGGTTTAAAGAAATGGAGAACCTCATAGAAAACCATCTCATTGAAACAGATGCGGAAAAATTCCCCGAACCCTTGAAAAATTATGCGCCCATATTGAAGGATAGAAGTATGCTTGTAAAAAAGACAAAGGTGATCCCTGTTGAATGTGTTGTGAGGGGATATCTTGCAGGCTCTGGCTGGAAAGATTATAAGGAGAGTGGCTTTATTTGCGGTATTAAACTACCGCCTGGTTTAAGAGAGTCAGAAAGACTTCCTGAACCCATATTCACACCCACCACAAAGGCAGAGGAAGGACACGATATGAGCATAACAGAAAAAGAGCTTATTGAAATTACTGGTGAAGAACTCGCCATTAAACTGAAGAAATTGAGTATTGATATATATATAAAGGCAAGCCAGATTGCAGAAAAAAAGGGTATCATCATAGCAGATACAAAATTTGAATTCGGCATATTGGATGGTCGTGTGATACTGATAGATGAACTCCTTACCCCAGATTCTTCAAGATTCTGGTCCATAGTTGATTATGCCCCTGGAAAATCTCAGGATAGTTTTGATAAACAGATTGTAAGGGATTATCTAAACACCCTTGACTGGAATAAACAGTATCCTGGACCTGAATTACCTCAAAATATTGTTGAAAAGACAGCAAAGAGATATGAAGAAATTCTAAAAATTTTGACAGGATAAAAAGACTTATTGCCCTTTTATGAAAACAAGTTTTTCAAGTTCCTTTTTAACAGATTCCATCAAGCTATCCCTCTGGGATGTCAAATTCTTTGAAGTATATAATGGTTTTGATATCAAAACCTTGATTGTACCTTTTTTAACTGGCACATTATAACCTTCAGGCTGTAAATCATGCGTTCCTATAATACCAACGGGGATTATAGGAACGCCCTCTTTTATTGCAAGGTTAAAACCACCTTTCTTAAAAGGCAACAGCTTATCCCCTTTATTCCATGTGCCTTCTGGAAAGAGAACAATATTTCTTCCTTCCCTTAGATGTTGTATTGCCCTATTTAAAGATTTTAGGGCCTTTTTGGGATTTCTTCTATCCATATCTATGTGCCTGGATGTCTTTAAAGCCCATCCGAGAAAAGGCACTGAAAAAAGCTCTTTCTTTGCAATCCATATAAACGGTACATTTAAAGATGCATATAATGCGAATATATCAAGGACACTCTGATGATTACACATAAATATACATGGCTTTGTAATATTTGCCAAGCCATCTGTATAGACTTTTATGCCACATATAAAAAGATGTATCTTTGCCCATAATCTACC
>JAOAFK010000183.1 GCA_026416315.1 Syntrophorhabdaceae bacterium
GCAATACCGTCGAGCTTTCCCTTCATTTCAGGGATCACCTCTGACATTGCCCTTGCTGCCCCTGTTGTTGTTGGTATCATAGAAAGGGATGAGGCCCTTGCCCTTCTTAAATCCTTGTGCGGTTCATCAAGAACCACCTGGTCATTGGTGAATGAATGAATGGTAGTCATTAAACCCTTTTCAATACCAAATTCCTTGTGGAGTATTTTTACAATCGGTGCAAGGCAATTTGTCGTACATGAACCCATGGAGATTATGTGGTGTTTTGTCTTATCGTATACCTCTTCATTTACTCCAAGCACAAAGGTCACATCAGGCCCTTTAGCAGGGGCCGATATAACAACCTTTTTTGCACCTGCCTTTAAGTGTTTTTCAGCACCTGCCCTATCAGTAAACCTGCCTGTACTTTCAAGCACTACATCAATTCCCAAGTCTTTCCAAGGAAGGGATTCTGGTTCTCTTATAGAATAAGCCTTGATTTCTTTTCCATTAACTATAATGGAGTTATCCGTTGCTTTGATATCTGCCTTCATAATTCCGTGGACAGAATCATATTTTAGAAGGTGAGCCAGTGTCATGGCATCTGTTAAATCATTAACGGCCACAAAATCCAGGTCACTGTTATCTATTCCTGCCCTTAACACAAGCCTCCCGATTCTTCCAAAGCCATTAATTGCTACCCTGTAGCCCATACAACCCTCCTTTTTTTCTTTAAATACTAATTTGAAATCTATGTCTTGTCAAATATTTTCTGTTTGTCTGAAGGTCTTAATACCCCTTATAAGATAATGTATGCCCGAAACGATAGTGAGAAAAACGGTTATGAAAAAAAGCCATTCTTTATAATACCTTTTATCTGACCAGAGTAAATATATTATTGTTACTACCTGGGTCAGAGTAGTAAGTTTACTGATTATACTCGGTGAAGGTTTCAATCTATAAGAAAGTGCATACAGCATGAGAAAGCCAGTAGCAATCAAAAAGTCCCTTGCAAGGACAATTAGTGTAACCCATGTGGGTATAAAACCCTTTATAGTTAAAACAATATATGAAGAGGCAAGCATTACTTTATCTGCCATGGGGTCAAGAATGGCTCCTAAATATGTCTTTGCCTTCATTATACGGGCAAGAAAACCATCAAGGAGGTCGCTTAATCCTTGTGCGATAAACAGACATAAGGCCAGATTGAATCTATTTTCATTTATGGCTATTATAAAAAATATTGTGATAAAAAGCCTGAAAACAGAAAAAAAATTTGGTATATTCATTCCTTAAATAGGTTTCTAAAAGCAGTATATCTGTCGATAAAAGCAAGCTCAACAGTATCAGTCGGCCCATTCCTCTGTTTCCCTATTATTATCTCTGCTATGCCTTTATTGGGATTGTCAGGGCTTTTATTATACACCTCATCCCTGTATATGAACAGTATCACATCAGCATCCTGCTCAATGGCACCTGATTCCCTTAAATCTGCAAGCCTTGGTCTTTTATTATCCCTTTCCCTTGTTTCAGGTGCCCTATTCAATTGGGATATAGCAATTACAGGAATATTGAGCTCTTTTGCAAGGGCCTTTAAAGACCTTGATATCTCTGAAATTTCCTGTTCCCTTCTATCTGTATTTGTCCTTCCCCTCATAAGCTGGAGATAATCCACAACGATTAAACCAAGGCCGTGTTCTTTTTTCAGTCTTCTTGCCCTGGCCCGCAATTCAAGGACTCCCATGGCAGGGGTGTCATCAATAAATATAGGTGCCTTTGATAACTTACCTGTGGCCTCAACGAGTTTTGGCCATTCATTTATGGATAGTGTTCCTGTTCTTAATTTTGAATGGTCTATTTCTGCCTCAGAGCTAAGTAACCTCGTTACAAGCTGTTCTTTTGACATCTCAAGGGAAAATATACCTACAGTTACAGGTCTTTCACTATTTGTTGCCGCATATTGGGCAATATTCATGCAGAAGGCTGTCTTTCCCATGCTCGGTCTACCTGCTACGATAATGAGGTCAGAGGGTTGAAGTCCACTTGTTAATCTGTCAAGCTCAATAAAACCTGTAGGTATACCTGTGACGGTTTGTTTTTTATGATATAGGTTCTCAATAACCTCAATATTTTTCATGGCAATGTCTTTTATGTGGAAAAATGACGGTCTTAATTTTTTTTCTGCAACTTGAAAGATCATCTTTTCTGCTTCATCGAGATAAGTATCCACATCCATATCTGTTTCATGTCCCTTTTCAATAATCAACGTTGCAGTATGTATCAAATTTCTTAAAAGGGCCTTTTCCCTTATGATTTTGGCATATTGTGTTATATTGGCGGAAGTGGGCATCATGTCCACGAGGGTATTGAGGTATGAGATACCACCTATATCTTCTAATAGGCCTCTATCCTTTGCAAAGCTCGTAACAGTTATTATATCGATTGCCTCATTTCTTTCATATAAATCAGAAATGATTTTAAAAAGTTTTGAATGGGCATCTCTGTAGAAGTCTTCCGGGCCTACCATGTCTATAACTTTATTGATGGCCTCGCTATCAACGAGGAGACCTCCAAGAAGGGATTGCTCTGCTTCTATGCTTTGAGGCGGTATTATGTCTTTTCTTTCTTGCCTAACAATCTTCTGTCTTGGCATTTTTAATCTTCTTTTTCTACCTCTAATTTCACTGTAGCAATAATCCCTTTTTCAAGATGCACGGAAAAGATGTGCATACCTGTTGATTTTATAGGATCATCTAACCTTATCTTTTTCTTATCTATCTCAAAACCGGTTTTCTGTTTGATCAAGTCAGAGAGTTCCTGGGGTGTGACAGAGCCAAAGAGCCTACCGTCCTGACCTGCCTTCTTTTTTATGTTCAGGGTGAATTCTTCAAGCTTCGCCTTCATATCCCCCGCTGCCTTTACCTGTCTTTCCTTCTTCTTTTCAAATGCTTTCAAAACATGTTCGAATCTTTTAATATTTGCTTCGGATGCAGGTAATGCGAGGCCTTTAGGGAGAAGAAAGTTTCTGCCATAGCCGTCTCTGACCTCTATCACATCGCCTTTTTTTCCAGTTCCCTTTATATCTTCCGTGAGTATTACCTTCATCATATTCCCCCTATTTAGAGAGTGTTGTAAACGGAAGAAATGCAATATGTCTGGCTATGCTTATTGATTCCCTCAATTTTCTCTGGTGGTAGGCACAGGTTCCAGTCATCCTTCTGGGCATTATCTTGCCTCTTTCAGTAATAAAATTTTTTAATAATTTCGGGTCTTTATAATCGATAACAAGATTCGGGTCCTGACAGAACCTGCACACCTTTTTTCTCATATAGATCCTTTTCTTCTGAGTGTCCTGCACTTTTGCTGGTTTTGCTACCTTTGCCATCTAAACCTCCGTTTTAAAAATTTTAATGGCCTCCAACCTGAAAGTATACTGGCTGCCTTTTTTTATTTTTTTCAATGCGCCTTCAACAATTATATTATCTGTTTTTTTTACATCAAGGTTTTCATCAAAAGCCTTTTTTTTATATACTACCTCAATGGAAAATTTATTATCTTCATTGAGAAGCGAAAAAATAAGTATCTTTTCCCCTTTAGGCGAAGAATAGATCTCTATATCAGAGTTTATTGTCCCAGAGAGGAAAAGTCTGTTCAAGCAAATTCACCCTCTAATTCATCAAATATCACATGTTCCGGCGGTTGTTCTGGTCCCTTTGCATCATCTTTAACCCTTATAAACATATGTCGTAGAATGGCATCGATGTTTTTGTAAAATCTTCCAATACCTGTAAGATTTTTTTCATCGATGTCTAAAAGGATATAATAATAATGCCCCCTATCTTTTTTCTTTATAGAGTAAGCAAGTTTTCGGACAGACCAGTCGTCCATCTTTATGATATTGCCGCCAGATTTTTCAATATTTTGCCTGATCCTCTTTAAAAGCTCTTCCTCTTCTTCTTTTGTTAGCTCAGGGTTAATAATTATAATATTTTCGTATCTCCTTCCCACATTATTCTCCTTTCGGTGCTAACATTACTATTGCAGATTTCATTACCTTAATCCTTATCTTCTCTGCAATTTCAAGTGTTACAGTGTTGTCTGTTATGCCTGTTATTTTACCATAAATACCTCCTGAAGTCACAACTTCGTCGCCTTTTTTTAAGTTTTCGAGAAATTGTTTTTGCTCCTTAGCCTTTTTCTGCTGTGGTCTTATAAGTAAAAAATAAAACACAACGATGAGAAGAGCCAAAGGGAGAAGCCCCATCCACTGTTGTCCTCCTGCCTGACCTCCTGATGCTGCCTGATTGCCCATAGCGTAAGCGAAATCAATCACTTAATTCACCTCCTTTCCATCTCGATTTGAATTCCTCATAAAATTTTTCAAATGTGTCATTTTTAATTGCCTCTCTTATTTTTTTTAAAAGCTCGTTGTAGAAATAGATGTTATGGAGGGTGTTTAAGTAAAAACTCGTAAGTTCATGGGAAACAATGAGGTGCCTTAAATAGGCCCTTGAGTATGTTCTGCATGTATAGCATCCACAGTTTTCATCTACAGGCCTTGTGTCCTTTTGATACTTTGCATTTTTTATGTTAATCTTTCCTTCCCAGGTAAACAATCCTCCATTTCTTGCCACCCTTGTGGGTATGATACAATCAAACATATCAATACCCCTTTTCACACCTTCTATTATGTCTTCAGGGAAACCAAGTCCCATTAGATATCTCGGTTTATTAGGAGGCAGCATATCTATGATTGCATCCACCATATCCCACATGAGACTCTTTGGCTCGCCTACACTTAAACCACCTATGGCATATCCATCGAATTCCATTTCTATTAGGTCTTTTGCAGACCTTATTCTTAAATCTTTATAAAAACCACCCTGGATGATACCGAATAATGCACCTTTACCATTCTTTTTTGCCTTCTTTGACCTTTGAGCCCATTTTTTTGTCAGTTCCACAGATTTTTCTGTGTATTCATAACTTGAAGGGTAGGGTACACATTCATCAAGGCACATCCATATATCTGATGCGATATTGCTCTGAATTTCAATAACTTTTTCAGGCGTAAGGAAATGTTTTGAACCATCTATGTGCGATTGAAATTCCACACCTTCTTCTTTGATCTTTCTTAAAACGCCGAGGCTGAAGATCTGATACCCACCGCTATCTGTTAATATGGCCCTATCCCAACTTGAAAATTTATGTATGCCCCCTAATTCTTTTATAAGCCCATCACCAGGTCTTAAATAAAGATGATAGGCATTAGACAGTATCATCTGTACGCCTATTTCTTTTAAATCCTTATGGGTTGCAGCTTTTATGGTACCTTGAGTTCCCACAGGCATAAAAACAGGGGTGTCTACACTACCATGGTTTGTTTTTAAAAATCCTGTTCTTGCATTTCCACTTTTCTTGACTATTTCAATGATTTCCATCTATTTATAAGCTCCTCAGAGAATAAACATGGCATCCCCATAACTGTAAAATCTATATTTTTTTTCTATGGCTTCCCTGTAACATTTCATGAGGTTATCTTTTCCTGCAAAAGCCGCTGCAAGCATAAGAGGGGTGGATCTCGGTAGATGGAAATTTGTTATTAATGCATCAACAATTTTAAATTTATACCCGGGGTATATGAAGATATCTGTATACCCTTCAAAGGGTTGATCTCCATTAAAAGAGAATATGGATTCAAGGGTTCTTACTGAACTTGTTCCGCAGGCTATGATTCTTTTTCCTTGTTTTTTACCGTTTTTTATAATGTCTATTGCATGAGGAGATACCTTATAGTATTCCCTGTGCATTTTGTGTTCTTCTATGTTTTTTTTCTTTATAAGAAGAAATGTGCCTACACCTATATGTAGGGTTATTTTCACGATGTGAATACCCAACTGATGTATTTTATTGAGAAGGTCTTCTGTAAAATGCAATCCTGCAGTGGGTGCTGCTACAGACCCTTTGTGTTCTGCATATACGGTTTGATACATATCGTAGTCTATGCTGTCCTTTTCTTTTCTTTTAATGTAAGGTGGCAGAGGCATCATCCCAAACCTCTCTACAATTTCCATACTGTCTCCGTTATATGCAAAATCTATAATAAAGAAGGAACCGTTTTTTTCAAGATATGCCTCTACATCTGAAACCCTTACGGTAATATTTTTTATATTTGCCTTTATGCCCCTTGCAATGCACCACCATCTCTTTTTATCTATCCTTTCTGTAAGGGTAATGTTTACAACCCCACCGGTTTCTTTTTTTGCGATAAGTCTCGCTGGTATTACCTTGCTGTCGTTTAAGACAAGGATATCACCTTCATGAAGGTAATCTGTTATATCTCTAAAATATCTATGTTCAATAGAGTCTCTTTCCCTGTGATATACAAGAAGACGGGAAGATGCCCTATCTTTTTCAGGAAACTGGGCAATATAACCTTCTGGTAAAAAATAATCAAACTCCTCAATATTCATAGCATGAAAAATAGCTTAATTTTATAACAGATTGTGAAAATATAAGCAAATTAAAAAGATATACAAAACTTATGATTCTTGGGCAAGCCTTAATGCCTTTATCTTCATAAGTCTTGCTGTATTTGACCTTTCCATCTCATCGAGTTTATTTGTGATGTATTTTACTGTTTCCTGCATACGGGGGATAACGGTATATTCCAGTGCATTTACCCTCCTTCTTGTCTTTTCAATTTCCACTGCCATAAGTCTCACTGTTTCCTCAAGTTCCGCCATTTTTAAGAGCTCAGTCATAAAATCTTTAAGGGATGAAATGGCCCTGTCAAGTTCAGGTGATGTATGAATGAAGGAATACATGCCTTTTGTCTCACCGAAAGAGAATTCAAATTTCGGAACTATTACACCCATGATCCTGTTTCTATTTATTTTTAATTCCAGGTCCTGTTTTGTGCTCTCCAGGGCATTTTCTGTTATCTGTCTTGATGATGTGATATCTGCTATCACGAAAAGTTTGAGGATTTGAGGTAGCTCCTCATCTACAATAAGGCGTGAAGTTTTGTATTTATTTGAGATTTCTAAAAACTCCTTCATCAACCCGTCAAGTTTGTCCTTTAAAAGCTTATGGCCACGCTGGGCCACAACAAGCCTCTTTCGAAGCCTTAAAAGCTCCATTCTTGTGGGGTTTATAGGTAATCTTGACATGTCTATTTTGGTAAATACTTATCGAGGAATTTTTCCCTGATTCTTTTTAATTCTCCCCTTGGCAACATGGAAAGCAACTCCCAACCTATTCTCATACTCTCTTCAATAGACCTGTTTTCATTCTCTCCCTGACGGACGAATTTATCTTCAAACTCATCTGCAAATTTTACAAAAAGGATATCCGTTTCACTCAAAGCGGATTCGCCAAGGACTACTGCAAGTTCTTTAGCATTTTTTCCCCTTGCATATGCCGAGTAAAGTTGGTTCATCAAATCTGCATGGTCTTCTCTTGTTTTACCTTCGCCTATACCTTTGTCTTTGAGCCTTGACAGAGAGGGCAACACATCTACAGGTGGATAAATGCCCTTTGTGTGTAATGCCCTGTTGATGATGATCTGACCTTCTGTTATATAACCTGTAAGATCAGGTATGGGATGGGTTTTATCGTCTTCAGGCATAGTTAAAACAGGGATCTGCGTGATTGAGCCTTTTTTCCCTTTTATTCTACCTGCCCTTTCATAGATTGTTGATAAATCTGTGTATAAATATCCTGGATAACCACGTCTTCCAGGCACCTCTCGCCTTGCTGCAGATATTTCACGAAGGGCCTCACAGTAATTTGTTATATCTGTCATGATAACAAGGACATGCATATCCTTTTCAAAGGCAAGATACTCTGCAGTGGTTAAAGCCATTCTTGGAAGGGCTATCCTTTCAATGGGAGGGTCATCTGCAAGATTTACAAACACAACAGAGCGCTCTATGGCCCCTGTCTTTCTGAAATCGTCAATGAAAAATTCAGCTTCTTCAAATGTTATGCCCATGGCAGCAAACACAACAGCAAACTTTTCACCGGTCTTTAACACCTTTGCCTGTCTCGCAATCTGTACAGCAAGCCGTGAATGTGGTAGTCCTGCCCCTGAAAATAAAGGAAGTTTCTGACCCCTTACAAGGGTGTTCAAAAGGTCAATTGTGGATATGCCTGTTTGTATGAATTCATTAGGATAATCCCTTGCAAATGGGTTTATGGGACTGCCATTTACATTTAAATATTTTTCAGGGATTATTGCCGGTCCATCATCAATGGGACGACCAAAGCCGTCGAAGACCCTTCCAAGCATATCCATGGACACAGCAAGTTCCATGCCCCTTGCAAGGAATCTCACCTTTACATCCTGTGGTGAAAGACCACTTGTACCCTCAAAGACCTGAATAACAGCCCTATCACCGCTTACTTCAAGGACACGACCTCTTCTTACAGACCCATTAGAAAGCTTTACGTCTGCCAGTTCTCCATAGGTTATCCCTTTGACCCCCTCAACAATCATAAGGGGTCCAACTATTTCTGTTACTGTCCTGTATTCTTTTGCAATTTCTGCCATTTCTACCTCACCATGTTAATGGAACTATAGAGCTTTCTATCTTTTTTTCAATTGTATCAAATTGTTTTAAGTGATCTTCTGGTATGAACTTTGCCTTTGCTATATCTTCCAGCACATCGAGCTTTGTTAAAGCAACAAGTGTTGCTCCATCCTTGAAAGCCTTCTTGATCCTCTCATAATATATAAGTATGAGCTTAAGTAGCCTGAATTGTTTTTCCGGTGAAGTGTATGTATCAATATCATCAAAGGCATTCTGGTGGAGAAAGTCTTCCCTGATCATCTTTGCTGCCTGAAGTAAGAGTCTATCCTCATGGGGAAGGGCATCAATTCCAACAAGCCTGACGAGTTCTTCAAGTTCTGCCTCCCTCTGGAGTATCTCCATGGCAGTTTTTCTGTATTTTGACCATTCACCATTGAAGACTTTGTCAGCATATTCATCTACTACGTCCTGATAAAGGGAATAGGATGTGAGCCAGTTTATAGCTGGGAAGTGTCTTGAAAATGCGAGTTTATCATCAAGTCCCCAGAACACCTTAACAACCCTGAGTGTTGCCTGGACAACAGGTTCAGATAGGTCACCACCGGGTGGAGATACAGCGCCTATTACTGTGATAGCACCCTTTCTTTCATCAGAGCCCAGGCAAATCACGCTGCCTGCCCTTTCATAAAAACTTGCAATACGTGAACCGAGGTAAGCTGGATATCCCTCTTCACCAGGCATCTCTTCAAGTCTTCCTGAAATCTCCCTCATGGCCTCTGCCCAACGGCTTGTTGAATCTGCCATTAAGGCTACGGAATAACCCATATCCCTATAGTATTCGGCAATGGCAATACCAGTAAATACGCTGGCCTCTCTTGCAGCAACAGGCATATTCGATGTGTTTGCCACAAGGACAGTCCTTTCCATCAAAGGCTCTCCTGATGCAGGGTCTTTTAGATGGGGAAATTCCATAAGAACATCTGTCATTTCATTTCCTCGTTCACCGCATCCCACATAGACAACAATCTGGGCATCCGCCCATTTTGCTAACTGATGCTGCACCACTGTTTTTCCACTCCCGAATGGACCTGGAACGCAGGCAGTGCCACCTTTTGTAATAGGGAAAAACATATCAATCACCCTCTGTCCTGTAAACATGGGTTCAACAGGCATGATCTTTTTCTTAACAGGACGGGGTTCTCTTACTGGCCACCTCTGTACCATGGTAATAGGATGGTCTTTTCCATCAGCACCTTCTATTATGGCTACAACCTCATCCACATTTCCTCTAATGGGCTCAATTTTTTTTACAATTCCAGAAAGATTAGGGGGAATCATGATCTTATGGACAACGAGATTGCTTTCCCGAACGCTTCCTATGATATCCCCTGGTTCAACCCTATCGCCTGTTTTTACAGAGGGGTTAAACTGCCATACGATAGATCTGTCAAGGGCAGGCTTTTCAGCACCCCGAACGATGTATTCACCAAACTCATAAGATAGTTTATCAAGGGGTCTCTGTACCCCATCGTAGATTGATTTAATCAGACCCGGTCCAAGCTCCACACTCAATGGTTCACCTGTTCTCCATACAGGTTGACCTGGCCCAATACCTTCTGTTTCTTCATAAACCTGGATGGAGTAGCTATCACCTTTTATTTCTATGATTTCACCAAAGAGCTTGCCTTCACCCACCCTTACCATTTCATACATCCTTGCGCCCTTAAGACCTCGGGCTACAACCAGTGGACCTGAAACCTTTATGACCTCTCCTTTTATCTCATTCATAACCTATCCCTTAAACTGTTATTTATTTATGTCCTTTCCAAGGATATCTATGCCTATGGAACGTTCAACTAATTTACTTATCATAGAAAAACTCGTATGTCTGCTTCCCTCATGGGTCGGAATAATTGATATAATGGCCTTGCTCCTCTGTCTGAATTCTTCTATTATATCCAATCTTTCCTGCACAAGACTTTCTGTAACAAATACAAGCCCTGCATCAGGGTCTGCTGAGAGTTTTAACAACTCCTGTTTTAATTTTGAGCTCTCTTCTACAGGGATGAGCTCAAATCCCACTGACTTGAACCCCATTATAAGATGTCTTTCCCCTAATACATATGCCTTATACATAGCATTCCCTTAGTCTTGCCCTGAGAAAATCTCTATCAATATTGTTTATCCTTCCAATAACAACGAGCTTTAAATTCTGCATCTCTGTTAGAAGGCCTAAAAGAAATGCAAAGACCCTTTCAGGACCTGCAGTCTGATATGCACCACCATGGGCCATATTTGATAGATAGTTGTTTACTTTTAAATCAAAGATTGATATGGGATCAAGCTCCTCATATTCACTGGATTCAAAAAAGATTTCCCCAATCTCTCCACCAATTATACCACGCCAGTTTTCAATATTCCCACTCACTGCAAGATCATCGATTAAATGGTTGAACTCTCCAACAGGTGAAAGATACTGTTGATAATACTTGAGAGGTATTCCTTTATTCATCCCTCTCCACATGGCAATTATAATATATGATGTTATTCTCATGTATATGTATTTTTTTATAAGCTCTGATTCTGTTGCATCTGAAAACATTAAAAGATGCCTCAAGTATGCCCCATCGACAATAATATCAAGTAAGGCTGGATTTATTCCAAATATCTCCCCTGTCTGCCATGCATATGACTCTTTAAAAGTTTTAGGTAGGTCCGCATAATCCCCTTCTGCTATGGCAGTAAGGATGTCATAAGAAAAAAGGCAAGAAGGGAATACAAAATCTTTTCTTTCCTTTACGGCATTTGAAAGGTTCAAATAATCATTTTGAATCAAAAAAAGGTCAACAGGCAGCGTGGAAGGGCAGTCATCCCTTAATGAAAAGGCCATATCATTGAAACATCTATCGAAGATATTACTGAAATTTTCACCGAGCCACATTGCACCTGGCGAAATATATTCCCTCAAAAAAGTATCCTGAAGCATTGCAACTATATCATCTGTTTTTTCCTGATTTATGAGGTTTAAAAAGAATTCTTTTGGCAGAAAATTGCCTTCAAGGACGCTGATTCTTCCACATACAAAACCCCATTTTGAAAAATTCCGTATTCTGGGAATCATTTTTCAGTGATATCCTTAAATAATTCCTTTGCTATTACAGGTAGCATTTCCTTCTTTATATCGTTTAATAAAAGCTCCAGCGTCTGGTTTACCTCGTAATCCTCGGCAATAAAAATAAATCCACCTTTATCTGTTAGAAAATTTTTATCATCGAGGGTAAGTTTATTATTTTCATCTCTTTCCTTGTTTAATCTTTCTATAATTCTTTCAAAAATTACCTTTTCATCTCTATGTACCTGTATGATACCGGCAGTATTAAATGCGATTTTTTCAATAAGTCTCGCCATTAAATCCATGTATCTATCCTGTGGCATATCCAGGACTTTTTCTCTTGCCCTTTTTATTATTTTATCTATCAGGATATTTCGCTTTTCCAGGACCTTTTTGTTTGTGGCGCCCTTAAACTGGATGAGTTTTCTTGAAAATTCATCTGATATTTCCTGTATACGCATGTTATATAATCTTTCATATTCTTCATCGATCTCATTTCTCTTCTTTTCAAATAATACATTTGAATTTTTTATAGCAATATCAATAATGTTTTTTGCCTCTTTTTTCGCATCAGACAGAACAGCTTCACGAATCTTATCTATTCCCATGAATTATTTCCCCCTTTTTATCCCTTACCCTAAAAACTTCAGAACTACGGGCTGGGTAAGGAATATGATAAAAAGGACCGTGGCAAGAAGCCCAACAACAGCATAGGTCTCAACGAATGCAGGGAAGAGTATGGCCCTTCCTGCTGATTCAGGCCTCCTTGCTATTAGGGAAATTCCTGCAGCAGATGCCTCACCCTGTTTAATGGCAGATATAAATTGAGCGATACCGCAACCCAAACCTATAAAGAACATGGCCAGTCCGGTGCCAAGTGAAATCTTTATGGTAGAACCACCAATAAGCCCTGTCTGGGTCATGATAAGAATGGCTGCTATGAAGCCATAAAATCCCTGAGTTCCAGGTAAGGCTATCATAACAAGCATCCTTCCAAACAATTCTGGCTTTTCCCTCAAGACACCTGCGCATTGGTGAGCGGCAATGGATATGCCCCAAGCCGAACCAGCACCTGCGAGACCAAAAGCAAGCCCTGCACCTGCATAACATAATCCTCTACCTATTTCAATCCATTCGGGTGACATCTTATTCCTCCTTTTTAGATTGTTACCTTTTTTTCCTTTTTCATTATACACAAATTTGAATCAAATCCAAGGGGTTGAAAGGGTCTTGCCCCTCCCTCGTAAAATCTACCGAAAAACTCTACAAAAATTAGCCTCATGGAATGAACAAATGCGCCGAGGGCGCTTATTAAAAAATTAAAGATATGACCTATTAAAAGGACTATGATAAAAAGTATAATTCCCACATAAGGGATACCCTTTAGCATCCCTGCCATAAGATTAAATGCCATTGCCACAATGGATGTGGTAAGACCTAATGCAAGGAGCCTACAATAAGAGAGGGTATCTCCTATAAAGGCTGTGATTCCGTAACTCCCTACAATTCCATAGAGGCTCATCAAACCTCCAGCAAATCTTCCCACTTTGCTTTTTATATCTCTACCTTGAGTGAGGATCAGACCTATAGCGCCTATAGCAAATAGAAAAACTCCCGTATTAAAAATAGATTTTGGTATATCCGCAAATACCTTTCCTGCCATTATAAGAAGACCTGTTAAGGTTATGATCCAGCATAGCCCGTCGGAGATGACACCAATAAAATCCTTTTTTCTGTATAGGTCATACATCTTTAAGGTTATACCGAAAAACTGATTCAGCACACCTAAACCAAGGGCAATAATTAAGGCGATAATGGTCTTTGCCATGGGGTCAATGACAACAAACTTCTGTTGAAGCGTGTAAAGGAGATTTCCCTCGCCTAAGTATTCCGGTTTGTATAGGTCTCCAAACCATGAGCCAGTTAAGGCTCCGAAAATGATGCTGCTTATGCCGCCATATAAAAGCATTCGGGACAGATTATTCACGCCTTTATATGGTTCTGTTTTTTTTGAGAGATATGCACCCATCAAGGCAAGCATAATACCATAGCATACATCGCTAAAGCATATACCAAAGAATAGATAAAAATTTATCTGCATAAATGGGGTTGGGTCAAAGCTTCTATAATAAGGTAAACCGAACATCTCTGTTAAAAGTTGTATGGGTTTTAAAAGATAAGGCACAGAAATACTAACAGGCACATCATCTTCTGGTGGAGGGTCTTCTATGGTGATAATTGAGTGGGGGAACTCTTTTTGAATCGTCTTTGTGAGTGTCTCTGCGTCTTTTGCCCTCACATAACCGCTTATCATATAGACCCATTTACCTTCTAAACCCTTCATTATAGCTAACTGCCTGTTTCTGATATTAGTCCAGTAAGCCTTTAATATTAAAAGTTTTCTTCTTATCACCTCAGGCGGATTATCTTCAAGTAGGAGGTGTATATTTTTTTTGACCTCAGCAATCCTGTTTTTATAGTTTTCCCTATCTTCTTCAAGTTCTGCCAAACGCTCTTTAACTTTTTCCTTTCTTTTTGGAAGGGTGATCTCTTCAAAATTCAGTTCAGATAGTATCTTTTTTACCTCTTCTTCGTATATGTTTAAAAAGGCGAATACAACTTTTATTTTTCTGCTTGCATCTTTTCTATCCTTTTCAATTCTTGAGTCTTCATCTGTTGAGACCTTTTCCCATGCTATCCACTGCCACAACGGATCTGTTTTATCTATTGATTCTATTTTTTTTTCAGGCACATAACCTATAAGCATTTTAATCCGTTTTGTAGAGTAAAATTCTCCAAGATCAATATCCAACTCCATTAGAGGCTTAAGATCCTCCATCTCGGTTTCTATCTCCGCAATAACCCTTTCAGCGTTTCTGTAAGTCTCCTCGAGTTCAACTGCATATTTATAATTTTTTTCAAGGTTATATTCTTTAAGGACTTTATAGAGTTCTTGTTCAGTTGTGATTACAGGAAGGGGTGTGAGGCTTTTTAAAAAATTTTCTTTTTCAGGCATAAAGGTATTTATAAGATTCAGGATAAAATCTATTTTGTTTATGTTGCTGTCCGCCTCTGAGGTATCTGTTTTTGGTGAGTTAAAGGGTAACTCCTCTTTTAAAGTGCTCTTTACATCAATAACCTCCATCAAGCCGAGATTATTGATGGTTTTTATTAAGCGTTTATGTGCTTCTTTTGTATTGACTATGGTTACTTTTTTTAACGGCTCTATAGCCATATTAAATATTATAGCTCGAACAATTTTGATACTATTAATTCTGCATGCCGTTCTATTATATCATCGTGAATGAGGTCAATTGCATTAAGGGAAGATTTTTCTTCTTCTTCTAATCTTTTAAGGGCTTCAGCAAACTCTTCCTCCACCTTTTTTCTATAGGATGCAATAGATTCTTCTACTTTGGACCTTTTCTCATTTTCATATAAATTAATCTTGGTGTAACATTCCTGCTCTATCCTTTTTGCTTCAGCATATGCATGCTCTAATATTTTATCTGCCTCCTTTTCGATTGTAATCACATCACTTATAATGGATACCATTTAAAACCCCGTTTTTAATTATAGTGATTTAAAAGGAATTTTTTTGCATTTTATGCCTTGTGTTTTTTATCACACAACAGAATTTTAAGTCAAGCATTTAATAAAATTCTCCTCATTGTGGTTTGTTTAAAATTTATTTATAATGTTATAAGAGCTTATGATTAATTTTTTTGGGCTTACTTTAAAGGAACTTGAAGATACAATAGGTGGTATCGGCAAAGAACGTTTTAGGGCAAGGCAGCTTTTTAGATGGATTTATAAAAAAGACATATGCGATTTTTCGAAGATGGAAGACATACCAAAGAGTCTAAGAACCCTTTTTAAAGATATGTTTAACATGCAGCCTTTGATCCCTAAAGAAGTTTTTTACTCAAAAGATGGCTCAGTGAAGTTCTCTTTTGAAACAAGGGATAAACATATTATAGAAAGTGTTCTTATACCTGAAAAAAATAGAATGACTCTATGTGTCTCAAGCCAGATAGGTTGCAGAATGGCCTGTGCCTTCTGTATGACAGGTAAAATGGGCTTCATCAGGAATCTTGGTACCGATGAGATCATAGGACAGGTTATGGCTTCAAGGGAATTTTTAAAAAAACATGACGGTTTTTTGATAACAGATGATAAGAGAAAAAGGGATGCCCCAGAAAAAGAAGATGAAAATCAGCATAAAAAAATAACAAATATAGTTTTTATGGGTATGGGAGAACCCATGGACAATTTTGAAAATGTTATCCGAGCCCTCGATATTTTAAAAGACCAGCATGGTCTTGATTTTTCAAAAAGAAGGATCACCATATCCTCAGTGGGTTTGCTTGCAGGACTTAATTTGTTAAAGCCCAACACAGCGGGCATTGCCATATCACTAAATGCCCCCGATGATAAAAAGAGAACAAAGATCATGCCTATAAATAGGTTATATTCTATAAAGGATATCATAGAATTTGTAAAACAGTATAAGGTAAGCCCCAGAGAACGTATTACATTTGAGTATGTCATGCTTAAGGATTTTAATGATTCTCTTGATGATGCCCGTGCACTATATGAACTTTTAAAAGGGGTAAAATGCAAAATAAACCTCATACCCTTTAATGAATCACCTTTTTCTGAATTCAAAACACCGGATAAAAAAACTGTTGATGAATTTCATAGATATCTTATAAATAGATATATGACAGTGATCGTAAGGGAATCGAGAGGCAGTGATATTCACGGTGCATGCGGCCAATTAGGTATGAGTTATCTAAAAAATTGTATAGAAAAATCGCATAGAGAGGGTATAAAATAGAACTCTACGGTAATACCATCGGTTTAAATCATCTCATAAAAAGAAGGCTTTTAAAACTCTATAGAAAAAGGATTGAGCCAGGAAACATCATAACAGATGATGTTGTTAGAACAATTCGAGATATATCGTTAGAGATTTCAAGACAGGTTGGAATTCTGATAAATCGCAGGGGCATTATAGAATATGTAATGGTGGGTGATAAAAATAGAATTGAGATACCAAAACTCTCCACAGAAAGGGTGGGCAGGGCACGGTTCAGAGGTTTAAGATTTATTCATACGCATTTAAACAATGAACTTCTCACAAAGGAAGACCTTACAGATTTAACCCTGTTACAGCTCGATATGGTGGGTTGTCTCACCAATTTAGAAGACAGCGAACCCTTAATTCATTTAGGATATTTAATACCGGAGACAAAAAGGCAGAAGGCATGGTCATTTATTGGACCACAGGAGCTAAAAGAATTAAAAGTAGACTTTATTGAATTTATAACTGACCTTGAAAATGAGTTTATAAGGGAGAGGGGAAGGTTATTCGACATCAAGGACGAAACTGAAAAGGCAGTTCTTGTAAGCGTTGTCCCTCCCCACTCAAAGAAAATCTCGGATGAGAGCATCATTGAACTAAAAGAACTATGTTACTCAGCAGGTATATCGGTTCTCGATACTGTTGTTCAGAGACCAAAGGAATTGCACCCCACATTTCTAATTGGCAAAGGTAAAATGGAAGAGGTGATCATGAAGTGTCAGCAGTTAGGGGCAGATCTAATCGTATTTGATGAGGGGCTAACCCCAGGTCAGATAAACAACATATCATCCATTACTGAATTAAATGTTATAGATAGAAATCAACTGATACTGGACATCTTTGCCCAGAGGGCAAAAACAAATGAGGCAAAGATCCAGGTAGAACTTGCACAGTTGCACTATATACTTCCAAGACTTGCAAGTGTGAACAGGGCCTTTTCAAGAATTACAGGTCGAATCGGCACAAGAGGCCCGGGGGAGACAAAACTTGAGGTGGATAAAAGAAGAATCAGAGAAAGGATTGCCCTTCTTGAAAGAAGATTGAAAGAAATTGAAGAGGTGAGAGATAGAAAAAGAGAAAGGAGAAAGGCCACAGGTATCCCTGTGGTCTCCATAGTGGGGTATACAAATTCAGGGAAGTCAACCCTTCTAAACCTTTTGACAAAGAGTAATGTTGAAGTTTTTGACATGGCATTCAGCACATTAAACCCCACCACAAGGCTCATAAAATTTCCGGAGAGGAAAAATATAATACTTACAGATACAGTGGGTTTCATAAAAAATCTACCTGATGTATTGCTCAAGGCATTTATTGCAACCCTTGAAGAGTTAAGAGATTCCCATCTCCTTGTGCACCTTGTGGATATAAGCTCCCCTGATTTTGAAGATAAGATAAAGGCAGTGGATGAGATATTGAACTTATTGAATCTGCAGAACAAGGAAAGATTAATAGTATTTAATAAGATTGATAAAATAAACAGATCCATCATAAAAAATATTGAAAGCAGGTACAACGCCATATCCATATCGTGTCTAAAAAAAGAGGGAATTGAGAGACTTATAGAAACTATTGAAACTCGATTAAAATCCTCTTTGTGTTGACGGGAGGTACCCCTTGTGTTACCATGTGCTACAGCAATTCATGCTACAGGAGAGACTTTAAATGAAATTTGAATTCCACATCTCAAGAAAGATTAGAGATATTTTTCATTTCGACGATAGTATATTTACCTTAACAGGTAATGTAATCATCCCTAATATAAAGGCAGCCCGTATGCTCGCCCAGAAGATAAACGAGTATAATATAAATTCTGGACACCATGAAAGGACTGTAAAGGCTGGAGATATCGTCTCCATGGGGCTCATTGATGAGATATTACACTATGCAGTCCTTACATACAGAGAGGAGATGGATGGAAATATAATAAAAGATGTCCTTATTTATCTGGAGGATATATTCAAAAAAGACAGGGTAGATAAAGCCTTAACTGTATTTTCAGAGGAATTTCCTACAATTGAAGTGTATAGAAATAAAATTGATGTAAATACATATTTACAGGGTGAAACCCATGGGGTTAAAAACAGGGAGATTATCCTTGAAGAGATGCTTCTTTTGTGGCTTGCCAATATGAACCCTGCCTTTTCACCCTTTTCTGAATTTTTCGATGATAAGAGATTAAAAAAGGAAACAATGTATCTGTATATGATTGCAGCCATGAGGGAGTTTTTTGAAAAAAAACCCCATTTCGGTCCGTTCAATCAGAATCTAATTGATATGCTACGCAGCCCTGCTGTTCTTGTCCCTTATTCCTTAAATGGACAGCTTGAGTATATAAGAGAACACTGGGGTTTTCTACTGAAGAAGTTTTCAAGAAGGATTCTCGGCGCTATAGATGTATTGAAAGAGGAGTCAAAGATAACTTTTTTAGGGCCTGGTAAGGCCCAGGTGTATGATTTCAGTGATGCCCAGTTTGAGGCAGAGCATTTTACCCCTGATACAGACTGGATGCCAAAGCTTGTCCTTATGGCAAAAAATATATATGTTTGGCTTGACCAACTTTCAAAAAAGTACGGAAGATCTATATCTAAGTTAAACGAGATACCTGATGAAGAGCTGAAGAACTTAAAAGACATGGGTTTTACAGGACTGTGGCTTATTGGTATCTGGGAGAGAAGTCCAGCCTCGCAAAAGATAAAACAGCTATGTGGAAACCCCGAGGCTGTCGCATCTGCGTATTCCCTTTATGATTATCAGATAGCTTACGATTTAGGGAGTGAAGAGGCGTTTTTAAATTTAAAACATAGGGCATGGTCATACGGTATAAGGCTTGCCAGTGATATGGTGCCTAATCACGTGGGAATCTATTCAAAATGGGTGATAGAACACCCGGACTGGTTTATATCTTTAAATTACAATCCCTATCCTTGGTATTCTTTCACTGGGCCTGATCTATCCGGGCATGAGAATATATCCATTCAGATTGAAGATCACTATTATACAAGAACCGATGCAGCGGTTGTTTTTAGGCGTTTTGATAAGAAAACAGGCGATGAAAGATATATTTATCACGGCAATGATGGCACAAGTATGCCCTGGAACGATACAGCCCAGTTGAACTATCTTAATCCTGAAGTTAGGGAGGCAATGATAAATACCATACTCTATGTGGCAAAAAAATTTCCCATAATCCGTTTTGATGCAGCCATGACTCTTACCAAAAGGCACTATCAAAGGCTCTGGTTTCCTGAATTAGGAAGTGGTGGTGCAATACCTACAAGGTCTGAATTCGGCATGACAAAGGAAGAGTTTGATAAATTGATGCCCCATGAGTTCTGGAGAGAGGTTGTGGATAGGGTAGCTAAAGAAGCTCCAGATACACTGCTTCTTGCCGAGGCATTCTGGTTGCTTGAAGGATATTTTGTAAGGACACTTGGTATGCATAGGGTCTATAACAGTGCTTTTATGAACATGTTAAGGGATGAGGAAAATGCCAAATACAGAACAGTAATTAAAAATATCTTAGAATTTGACCCTGAGATTTTAAGGCGTTTTGTAAATTTTATGAATAATCCCGATGAGAGAACTGCGGTGGACCAGTTCGGAAAGGGCGATAAATATTTTGGTATATGTACCCTCATGGTTACTATGCCAGGGCTACCCATGTTCGGTCATGGACAGATTGAGGGGTTTACAGAGAAATACGGTATGGAATACAAACGGGCTTATTTTGATGAAACACCCGATGAATATCTCATTGAAAGGCATAGAAGGGAGATATTTCCTTTGTTACATATGAGACATATCTTTGCCGGAGTAGATAATTTTCTTCTATACGATTTTTATACTGATGCAGGAGGTGTGAACGAGGATGTCTTTGCCTTCTCAAATAGATATGGTGATGACAAGGCGCTTGTTGTTTACAACAATAAAAATTCACCTGCATCTGGCTGGATTAAGATATCCGCTGCATTTTCTGTAAAAACATCTTCCCATGAAGGAAAGATTCTTGTAAGAAAAGAACTTGCCCATGGCCTTAATATTTCTATGGAGGATGGGTATCTTATATTCAAAGACCATATTGATGGCTTAACCTACATAAAGAAAATTAATGAAATGAGAGAGAAAGGCCTCTATATAGAGCTTGGTCCATATAAATACAAAGTTTTTATGAACTTTCATGAGGTACGAGACAGCGAAAAGATCAATTATTCTGCTATTTACGATTACCTTGATGGAAGAGGCACCCCCAGTATTGAGCACGCCCTTGATGAAATGCAGAGGGAAAAGATCAAAAGGCTGTTTAGCTCAATCCTATATAAATATATATCCAGGGATTTTGTAGAAAATCTCTACACCAAGAAACTGAAAAAAGAAGAGATTAAGAGGTTTATTGATGAAATTGATGAAGGCTTTAGAGTATTTTTAGGACATCTAAATACTTACGCATCATATAAAAATATGGAAATTGTGCCTTATGAACATGTAATAACAATAAAAGATGACCTTAAAAGATTTGTAGAAACTTTTAAGAAGGAGAATATTGATGCACAGTGGGGAAAAAGACTTTTATTTTTTGTCCTTGATTATATCGTGTTCCATGGGTTCTGTGACTATGAGGTATCAAAAACATTAAATTTAGAGAACATTGTATATGAGCATCTAAGATATAATGGATTAGCCGAGGATATTCAAGATTTTGCTTTATTTGTAAAAATTACCAAAAAGTCTGATGAACTTTTAAGGAGTATTAAGGATTCAAGGGATTTATTGATGCTAATAGATATTCTTTTAAAGGATGATCCTGTTCAACACATCATAGGGGTGAATTTTTATGACGGTGTTCTCTGGTTTAATAAAGAGAGGTTTGACTCCTTTTTATGGTGGGTGGGTGTATTTGTTATGATTAAAAATAAAAGAGAATTTGAGATCAACTCTGAAGAAATGGTTAAATTTATAGGAGAGATTATAAAAACCATGGAGAACATAAAGTCTTTTTCTGAAGAATCAGGCTACATATTCGAAGAGTTTTTGGTAAAACTTAAAAATTCATTGATGATGAAAGATAATTTGATTATAATCTAACTTTAATCCAATAGCCAAAATGGATTTAAGATTTTGTGAACCCTTAACATGGTGAATTTTTGTTTGATGAAATACATTAAAAAGTGTTTTTCACACATCCGAAAAAGAATGCATGGGAATATAATTTAAAATCTTGGAGGACATAACTCATGGTCAAAACACGATTTGCCCCGAGCCCAACTGGACATCTACACATAGGAGGGGCACGTACTGCGCTGTTTAATTACCTGTTTTCAAAGCATAATAATGGTATCTTTGTTTTAAGAATTGAAGATACGGATCTGGAACGGTCAAAGGATGAATATACACAGGACATACTTGAAGGCCTTAAATGGCTTGGAATATTTTGGGATGAAGGGCCTTTTTTTCAGAGAGAACGTATGGATTTATACAGGGCACATGCCATAAGGCTTCTTGAAAATGGTCTCGCTTACAGATGTTATTGCACACCAGAAGAACTCGAGGAAAAAAGAAAGGCTGCTATAAAAGAAGGAAAAAAGGTAGCATACGACAGAACATGCAGAGATTTAAAAGAACAGAAACCAAAAAAACCCTATGCCATAAGGTTCAAAACACCCAAATCAGGCCAGGTAACATTTAATGATATTATCAGGGGTCAGATAACTTTTAACTGTGAAGAACTTGATGATCTCATTATTTTAAGAAGTGACGGCACGCCCACATACAATTTTACTGTTGTGGTGGATGATGCATTGATGGGTATCACCCATATCATAAGGGGTGATGACCACATAAATAATACACCAAGACAGATTTTAATTTATGAGGCACTTGGTTATAAAGTACCTGAATTTGCCCATGTGCCTTTAATTCATGGTAAAGATAAAACACGATTGAGTAAACGTCATGGTGCTACATCCCTTCTTGAATACAGAAACGAAGGATTCTTACCTGAAGCACTTTTAAATTACCTTGCCCGACTCGGCTGGGCATATGGGGATCAGGAAATCTTCTCTAAGGAAGAACTTATTGAAAAATTTGACATAAACCATGTGGGCAAATCCCCGGCTATATTCGATATGGATAAATTAAAATGGCTAAACAGTCATTATATAAAGACATCTCAAGACAGCCGCATAGCAGATTTGTTAGAAGCTTTTCTTTTAAAGGCAGGAGTTAAAATAGATAACAGAGAAAAACTCATCCCCATAGTAAAAAATCTTAAGGACAGGGCTAAAACATTAAAAGAGATGGCCCAGATGGCAGAGTTTTTCTTTAACGATGATGTGCACTACGAAGAAAAGGCAAAGGAAAAATACCTAACCTATGAGACAAAAAAGATACTGGAAGATTTTCTTGATGGTTTTGTCAGTTTAAAAGAAAACGATGAGGCAGGGCAGAAGCTCTTAATTGAGAATATTGTGAAAGAGACGGGTAAAAAAACTGTAGATGTAGTTCAGCCCATAAGGGTAGCTCTATCAGGGAAAACAGCAAGCCCTGGTATATTCGAGGTGATAAACATCCTTGGAAAGAAAAGTGTTGAAAAGAGGATAAAAAAGGCAATAGAGTCAATATGTTAACATTAAATATTGTATATAAGGCAATATGAACACATGGCATAAGATATACATAGGAGATTCAAGGTGGATGAGAGAAGTTCCTGATGAATCAGTTCATCTTATTATAACATCGCCACCTTACTGGCAGTTAAAAGATTACGGAAATGGAAGGCAGATTGGGTTCAACGATACCTATGAAGAATATATAAACAATCTCAATTTAGTGTGGAATGAATGCCACAGGGTCTTGCATAAAGGCTGCAAACTATGTGTCAACATTGGCGACCAATTTGCACGCTCAGTTTATTATGGTAGATATAAGATTATTCCCATAAGAACAGAGATAATAAAATTTTGTGAGAGCGCAGGATTTGATTATATGGGAGCAATTATCTGGCAGAAAGTTACTACTTGTCATACAACAGGCGGTGCTACAGTAATGGGTTCTTATCCCTATCCAAGAAATGGCATTATTAAATTAGATTATGAATTTATATTGATTTTTAAAAAATACGGAAAACCTCCAAAAGTAAGTAAAGAGATTAAAGAGCAATCAAAATTAACAGATGAAGAATGGAAACAGTACTTCACCGGACATTGGAATTTTATTGGAGAGAAGCAGGATAAACACCTCGCTATGTTTCCAGAAGAGTTACCGAAAAGGCTCATCAAGATGTTTAGCTTTATAGGCGAAACTGTGTTAGATCCTTTTCTTGGAAGTGGCACGACATCTTTAGCTGCAAAAAAATTGTGCAGAAATTCTATTGGATATGAAATAAATGAGGATTTTATCCCCATAATAAAAGAAAAATTAGGAATAAATCAGTTCAGTTTATTTCAAGATTCAAAAATAGAGATAATAAAACAGGATGTTATAAACAAAGACTTTCGAGAAGAAATTAAAAAATTACCATATATTTTTAAAGATCCCCTAAAATTCGATAAAAAAATTGATCCTAAAAAATTAAGATTTGGTTCTAAAATAGATAATTCTCATTATGAAGAAAAAACATATTACACTGTGAGTCAAATAATATCACCTGAAGTTTTGGTTTTAAATAATGGATTAAAAATAAGGCTGTTAGGGGTAAAAGAGAGGCAAGAAAAGATTAAAGATGCAATAGAGTTTTTAAAAGAGAAAACAAAAGGTCAAAAGATTTTTATGAAGTTTGATAATGTAAAATTTGATGAGAAAAACAACTTGTTTTGTTATCTCTATTTGTGGAATAAGACGTTTTTAAATGCCCATTTAATAAAGAGTGGCCTTGTAGATGTTGATATTAACATTGATTATAAATTTAAAAAGAGATTTTTATACTTAAGAAATGCGATGAATGGTTAGACTTCATATGAAAATAAAAATTACTAATGATGAAATTAGAAAATATCTAGATATAGAAACACCAGATTTTCCAAAGTATATATCACCAATTTTAAATTTGGCCAATCAATATGCACAGGGAACTAGACCAAATGTAGTAGGTCAGATGAGTAAATTAATTCAAGAATTTGAAGGAAAAACCATACAAGAATGGGAGAAATGGTATTTAGAGAAAAAACCTGATGCAATAAAGGACGCTTCAGAAAAAATATTAAAGAAATTGGAGGAATTAAAAGGTGTAATGGATAAAATAGACAGGCAAATGGTTGAAAAATGGGTAAGAGATCTTATTATTGTAAAAACCTTTATAGGTTTAAGGTTTCACGAGGCCATATTAAAGAAGGTAGCAGAGATAAAGGGCGCTGTTTACAGCTTAGCAAAACCTGAAGAAGAATCAAAGGGTATTGACGGGTTTATTGACAACATACCTGTATCTATAAAACCACATACATATGAAATCATGGCATCTCTTCCTGAACAAATCCATATTAAGATTATTTATTATAAAAAGGTTGACGATGGAATTGAAATAGATTATGGAGAAATCTCTTAATAGATTATTATTGTTCATTTTTTGGGCGTAGATGAATTATATTGTTTATCAAGTTCGAGGTTATAAATTTTGAGGCTTAAAAGACTGGAATTATTTGGGTTTAAATCATTTGTCAATAGAACGGTTTTTCAATTTCATGAGGGTATTACATCCATTGTGGGACCCAACGGTTGCGGTAAAAGCAATATTGTCGATGCCATAGTATGGGCATTAGGGGAAAGGGGTACAAAGTCCTTGAGAATCAAGGATATGGGCGATGTGATCTTCCATGGGAGTAACGGCAGAAGACCTGTAAATATCGCAGAAGTATGTATTGAACTTACTGAACATGAACAGGAAATAGCTATAAAAAGGCGAATCTATAGGGATGGAACTAATGAATATTTTATAAACAACGAGCAGGTAAGGCTCAAAGATATCCAGGACTTTTTTCTCGGCACAGGAATTGGTCCCAATTCTTATGCAATAATTGAACAGGGTAGGATTGAATACTTCATCCAGATGAAGCCCCAGGAGAGAAGGCTCATAATTGAGGAAACAAGCGGTATAACAAGATTTGAAGAGAAAAAAAGGGATGCCATTGTAAGATTGGAAGAGGTAAGGTCAAACCTTGAAAGGATAGAAGACATATACAGGGAGGTGAAGCAATCCTTTGAGAAGGCTACCCATGAATGGGAGAGATGGAAAAGATATATGGACCTTTCGGAAAAGCAGAGGGAGATAGAGAAGCAGATCCTTGTTGATGGCTATATAAGGATTGATAAAAGGGTGGGCAAGATTAAAGAGAGGATCGAGTCTATAGATGGTGAATTAAAAGAAAAGGAAGGGGTTAAGGATGAATACAAAAAGAATTTGGAACTAAAGGAACAGGAATTTACAATGGTGGATAGTATCTTGAGGGAGCTTGAACTGGATATAAAAACAAAAGAAAAGGATATGGAAAAGATGGCCATGGAAATTGAATACTTAGAAAGTGAAAAAAAAAGACTCGAAAATATGCTACATGAGCTTGATAAAAAGAAAAACTCCCTTGAACAAAGGCTGGTTGTTTTAAATTCAGATATTGAAATGTTCAAGAGAAAGATGGAAGAGAATAAAGCCCTTATTTTAAAAGACCAGGAAGAAGAAAAAAGGATAAAAGACACCATCGAGGCACTAAAGCTTCAGATCGATGAGATGGGTAAACAGATGGAAGATGCAAGGACAGAACTTTTTGTGTTGATGAGCAAAATCACAGAGATCAGGAATCAATTATTAGAAATAGAAAGAAAAAGACAGGAAAAGGCAAAAAGGGAGGAAAAAAGGTCGCAAGAGAAAGAAAGGATAATTAACAGGCTCAATGAGTTGGACAGTGAACTTAAAAAGATTAAGACAGATTACGATAATGAAATAGCAGAAAGAGACAGATTGTCCTTAAAAGAAAAGTCCCTGTTTGTTGATCTAAAAGATATGAAGAGAACCATGGAGGCATTAAGGCAGAAGATAGAAGCCTTAAACAGTGAAAAAAGAGGAAAAGAGGCCTTTTTAAAACAGTTAAGCACACCTTCAATGTCAAAAGATAAGCCATCGGGATTAAAAAAATTGATAGACTTAATAAACATAGATGAATGGACTGAAAAAGCAGTGGAGAGGTTTTTTTACAAGGAGATGGAATACTCTGTTTTAAATATAGACAGCGTTGATGAGATGACAGAGATAATAAATAAATACAATGAAAATTTTGTTTTTTTTCATGATAAAAGCCTTTTTACGTATTTTAGCGATGAAAATGAAGGTAAGGTGGGTATTAATATAAAGTGGATTGATAGTATTGAAGAAACCTTAAAGAAGATTAAG
>JAOAFK010000049.1 GCA_026416315.1 Syntrophorhabdaceae bacterium
GTAATGGAGGCAGTAAGGGGCATTGAGCTTGCAGGCTCCCTTGATGCAAAGGCAATTGCAAAGGCAATTATGGCAAATCCAGAATTTGATTCAATGAAAGGAAAAGGCATATGGAGGGCAGACCATCAACCTTTGTTTAAATACGGTGCATATGTAGTTATTGGTAAAGGACCAAAGGAAAGAAAAGATAAGAAATGGGACCTTGTTAGAATTATAGATGCATATACAGGTGAAGACTATCTACCACCATTGTCTTCACTTGGGTATAAATAAAATAAGGTGTATTGCCATGAAAGAAAATCATATATTAGAGACAAAAGGCGTGACTATCAATTTCAATGGCCTTGTAGCTGTAGATAATGTAGATTTTAAGTTATTAGAAGGGGAATCGGTTGGAATAATTGGCCCAAATGGTGCAGGCAAAACGACTTTTTTTAATCTTATAACTGGTTTTTTTCCGCCAACTAAAGGAAAGATTTTCTTTTATGGCAAGGATATAACAAATAATCCGCCTCATAAGAGGGCAAGGATGGGTATCATAAGAACCTTCCAGCTTGTTTCCGTTTTTGACAGTTTGAGTGTTTTAGACAACCTCCTTTTATCTATTATAAACTCAAGCAACATCCCCCCTTCAAAAGATAACTTTTATTTTGCTGAGGCACACAAAGAAGATTTGAAAAATCTGTGCCTCAGCTCTTTAAGCACATTAGGATTAGAGCAGAAGGCATATCTTATGACATCTGAGCTCTCATATGGGGACAAAAGAAAACTTGAAATTGCCGTTGCCCTATCGATGAACCCAAAAATGCTGCTTCTTGATGAACCTTTTGCAGGATTGAGTGATCAGGAGATAATAGAGGTGTCAAAGATTATAAAAGAATTCAAAAAAGGTTTCTCTATGGTTATCATAGAACACAAAATATCTCGTATTGTAGAGCTTGTTGAAAGGTTGTGTGTTATGCATGAGGGAAGGTTGATTGCAGAAGGCATACCGAATCAGGTACTCTGCGATCCCCTCGTACGAGAAGTATACTGGGGAAAGGAGGATGGGTTGGTATGCTCAGTGTAGAAAATCTAAATGTATCTTACGGTCACGCAAAGGTATTACATGATGTTTCCTTAAAGGTCTCCAATGGGGAGATGGTTTTCATCGCTGGAAGAAACGGTGCAGGAAAGACGACATTGCTTAAAACAATAGCTGGATTTCTAAAGCCAGACACAGGATCTGTTATCTTTGAAGATAAAAAAATCAATGGAATGCTTCCAGAAAAGGTGGCTCATTTAGGGATAAGGTACGTTTTTCAAGATAAAAGAGTATTCTCAAACTTAACAGTGAAAGAAAACCTTGAAATTGCAGCTTACCCTGTAAAAGAAAATATTAAGGATGCCATCGATAAGGTAATAGGCATATATCCAAAAATAGAAAAATTTCTGAACATGAGGGCAGGAAGTTTAAGCGGTGGGCAAAGACAGATCCTTTTAATAGGAAGGGCGCTCATTGGAAAACCAAAGCTACTTTTAATAGATGAGCCAACAGAGGGTCTTGCAGCAGGTACCATAAATGATATTTTAAACGTCCTTGTTAAAATGAAAGGAAATATCTCATTGGTTATTGTTGAACAAAATCTATCCGTAGTAGGTATGCTTGCTGATAGAGTCTATATGATGAAAGAAGGAAAAATCTTAAAAGAAATGACAGAGAAAGATGAAATAACAAATAAAGAAAACCTTGAAAAATATTTATAAAAAAAGGAGGTTAAAAATGACAGGAAAACAGATTAAAAAAATTGATGCACAAAAGACAGCCATAGTTTTGATTGAGCCACAATACGATTTTCTTAAACCAGGTGGCTCTATGTACCAATTTATTGCGAAACAGCTTGAAAAGAGAAAGGTCATAGAGAATCTTGTAAATCTTGTAAATGAGGCAAGGGGAAAGGTAAAAAAGATAATATACGTTCCTTTTGAGGCGTTTGAGCCGGGTTTCCCTGAAATAGACCCTGAAGGCCCTGGAATGGCTGGATTAAGAGGCCTTGAGATTGATATGCCTACAGGCTGGACTTTAGATGGTAAACCCGTTTCCGGAGCATGGGTTGCAGGCACACCAGGACCTGAAATTATACCAGAACTTAAGCCTCAGAAAGGTGACATTGTTGTCAGAGGGAAAAAAACTCTTGATGCCTTCTGGTCTACTGCACTTGACTACATTTTAAGGGTAAATATGATTGAATGGGTAGCAATTGTTGGTTTTCATACAAATTGGTGCGTTGAATCAACAGCAAGATCTGCCTATGATAAAGGTTATAGAGTCATTGTCATTGCTGATTGCACTGGTACTGATACTGATGAAGAACAGAACTATGCTGAGAAATATATCTTTCCAAAGATTGGTAGCGTTATGAATTATAAGGAGTTTTTGGCGAGTCTCACATAATCACCCCGATCCTGCCCCCATTTTTAAATGGGGGCAGGACATCATATAGGGAGGAGTACTGTGATAGCACAATTAAGAAAAAATATTCTGGATTTAATAATAATAACAGCAGGTTTTTTTGCAGTTCTGCCCATTTTTGGGATAAACAGAGCAACAGATTTTATTATCTTCTGCATCTTTGTTCTTGGATTTAATCTTTTATATGGATATATGGGAAGGCTCTCATTTGGTCACATGCTTTATCTCGGTATAGGCGCTTACACAATTACCCTATTTGCAGAACATGTTTCAAAAAACCCCTTTTTAGCACTAATTGCAAGCATATTGGCTGGCGCATTGATCGGAGTGATAATTGGTCCAATTGTTGTAAGAACAACAGGGGCATGCTTTGCTCTAATTAATCTTGCCTTTAATCAAGTCGGTTACTTTCTTGCCCTTGTTGCACTTTCTCGATGGACTGGTGGGGAAGATGGGATGTCTGCGTATTTTAATAAGATAGCCCTATTTGATTTTGGGAAAAAGCCTGTAATTTTTGGTTTTTGTCTATTTTCCCTCCTTTTTACTTTTTTTATTCTTAAAAGGCTTCTTTCATCACCTTATGGGATTTTAATCAAGTCAATTAAAGAAAATGAAATAAGGGTAAAGTTCCTTGGTTATAACACATTCAAATACAAATGGATCGCCTTTATTATATCCACCACCATATCATCTTTTGCAGGCGCTCTATCTATTTTAAATTACGGATATGTAACGCCGAGTTTTATAGACCCTACAAGGGCAGTTGAGGTGATTTTTGCCACCCTTATAGGAGGTGCAGGTAGTCTTTATGGTGCTTTAATTGGCGGAGTGCTATATATGGCAATAAGCAATTATTTGGCCTCTTACCTTTCAAGATGGGAAATGTTTCTTGGATTTGCATTGCTTATCATTGTGTTTAGATTCAGAAAAGGAGTTTGGGGATACGTAAAAGATAAATTTGCAATAAAAGCACATGGAATGGTGAGGTAAAAAAATGATAAATACAATTGCTTATGGATTAACAATTGGTGGTATCCTTTATATAATCAGCATTGGCCTTTCCCTCACATTTGGAACAATGAGAATTGTCAATTTTGCTCATGGTCTCATCTATACAATTGGTGCATATCTTCTAATAACGACCCTGCCTATTTTCAAAAACAATTTTATAATTGGTGCCCTGTTTACGGTTCTTGCTGTAATACCTATTAGCTATGTAATCGAGAGGTTTATAATAAGAAAACTCTACGGTGTCTCTATTGATTATGCAATTATTGCCACATATGCCGTTGTACTTATAGGCATTGACTTAATAAAATGGATATGGGGTGCCTCACCTATACCTCTTTCTGACCCTATCGGCATTGATATTACCCTTTTTTCTGTAACAATACCGCTTTATCGTCTCATGATCATCGTGCTTTCCCTTATAATATTTGTAACCCTTACTATATTTTTTAAAAAAACCATGATAGGCAAAATTGTAATTGCAGCCCTTGAAGATAAAGATGCAGTCCGTAGTCTCGGAATTAATGTAGATAAATATTTTTCTTATGTTTTTATAATAGGTAGTTGTCTTGCAGCTTTGGGTGGCGTTCTTTATGCTCCCATTACCTCTGTCCATCCATATATGGGAATGATGGTGCTTTTAATAAGTTTTGCTGTTGTTCTTGTGGGTGGATTAGGAAATATCAAAGGGACATTTGTTTCTGCCTTTATTTTAGGCCTTGTAATGGCAATTACAGGGAGATTTTGGGGGCCTGCCGCCGAAACCATGGTGTTTATAGTGATGGGTATTGTTCTCATATTTAAACCCATTGAAGTATAAATCCATCTATATGGAAATGGAAGATCAAAGGGAAAAGGCCTTTGAAATCTATAATACAGCTATTTTGGCTGTAAATCCATATAATATTGTAAAAACACAAGGGGAGCATTTACTAACATTCTATCACTCAAAAAACTTGAAAAAACTTTTTGTTGTAGGTTTTGGTAAGGCCTCTTTTGAGATGGCAAGGGCAATAAATGATATTTTAAAAGAGTTTATTTCAGAGGGCATCATTATAACAAAATACGGCCATTCAAATGCAGCGGTCTCAATAGATAAAATAAAGGTATTTGAAGCTGGTCATCCCATACCTGATGAAAAAGGTGTGGAAGCCACAAATAAGATCATAGAGCTTTTAAAAAGGGCAGATGATGATACCCTTGTAGTATGTCTTATATCAGGAGGAGGGTCAGCCCTTCTTGTCTTACCTCTGGAACCAATAACATTACAGGAAAAACAGATAACTACAAAGTTATTGCTTGAGGCGGGTGCAGATATAAATGAGTTGAACACCGTTAGAAAACACATATCTTCTGTAAAAGGTGGTAGGCTTGCCCGTATCGCTTATCCAGCGCATATAAAATCACTAATACTCTCTGATGTTTTAAAGGACAGACTCGATGTAATTGCATCTGGACCCACAACTTTTGACACCTCCACTTATTCTGATGCCATGGATGTGATTAAAAAATATGGATTATTAGATAAATTACCTGAAAGTGTAATTGAGGTCATAAATAAAGGGGTTGAGAAAAAGATACCAGAGACCCTCAAAAAGAAAGATCCTGTGCTTGAAAATGTTGAAAATCTTATAATAGGGAACAATAAAATTGCCCTTAATGCTGCCAAGGTTAAGGCAGAAGAGCTGGGCTTTTATTCGGAAATCTTATCCACCGAGATAGAAGGGGAAGCAAAAGCAATGGGAAAGTGGCTTGCAGGCATTGTAAAGACTTATAAAGAAAAAAAGGCTATAAAAAGAATTGAAAAACCTATATGTCTTTTATTAGGTGGTGAAACAACTGTTAAGGTAACAGGTAATGGAAAAGGTGGTAGAAACACAGAGCTTGCATTATCTTTTGCAATAGAAATGGAAGGTATAGATGGGGTATTTTTATTATCTGCTGGCACAGACGGCACAGATGGTCCTACTGATGCAGCAGGTGCATATGTAACAGGACAAACTGTTGAAAGGGCAAAAAAGATTGGTTTAAATCCATATGAATACCTAATCAATAATGATTCCTATAATTTTTTTAAAGTATTGAACACACTTCTTATTACAGGACCAACAGGCACAAATGTGATGGATATCCAGATAGTTATAATCAATTAAAAAATTAATTTTGTTAATATGTTCTGTTCCATCTATCAGGTTTGATAAAAATTAAATACTCATACTTGAAGAGGTCTTCTACAAATTGATAGACCATCTCATCTTCATCGCTATATTTACCCCTTGTTAAAAGAATATATTCTATTCTTTCGTCACATTTAAATCTAATAAAGTCTGCAAATACACCTCTGATAATTTCATATCTGAAAGAATTTCCAATCTTATTCAAGTAAGAAAATTTTATAGTATATTCATCATGACCCATAAGGGGTATTCTTTCAGGATTACCTTCAGGTTTGAATTTTATTAGTTTTTTTAAGTGTTCAGGTGGATTTGCCTCGCAGCTATGCTCACCTATATAAATGCAGGGTATACCAGCCCTACACAATTTTTCTGTGGCCTCTATCGCCCCTAAATTGAAGTTAAAAATATCATTGTCGGGTATATCAAAATTATATCTTTCAAAAAAATCCCTGATCTTTTTTACTATCGGGTCATCAATGCCTTCTTTAGGTAATTTAAAGATATCCTTTTTTAAATTTACAATTGTTGGAAAATCTGCGAGATTCTCATTCATAATTGCTAAATCATATCCTGTTAAAACTTTATCATCCATCTGTAAAAAATCGCTTTCAACAAATGTTACCCTAAAATCTTTTAAAGTTTCCTTCTGTTTTTGAAGTAAAAAAGGCGATATATCAATCATAGTGGGTTTTAAAGAACTGTTTATATTTAGAAAGTCCTTCATAAGATATCCGTATCCACCCCCAATCTCTACTATCTTTTCGACTTCATACACTGGAATGTATTGATTAAGATGTTTATACAGAAGCTTTCCAAAAGATTCATCCTTTACAAGTATTTTCCTCAAGATAGTATTTTCAGGATAAAGGCTGTTACAGATAGTAAGTTCCCAGCCAAGGGTGTTTATATATTCTTTATGATATTTATGTGTTGTGTTTATTTTGTAATTCATTTTATGTGAATTTATTTTAAAAAGGGCCTTATTAAGTTTTACTATTTCTTAAGACCATCATATATCCCCAAGATTCCAAAAATGATAAAAATAACTGCTGAGACCCATTTTATAGCCTTATCTGGTATCTTTTTACCAAGGACTATCCCAAAAATAATGCCTATGGCATCGGCAACAAGCATCCCTGTTGTTGTTCCGAACCAAATTCCTAATATATTATTGTTATATTTAGCCGCAAGGGCAATAGTTGCAAGCTGAGTCTTGTCGCCCATCTCTGCAATGAAAAATGCAATGGCAACGGTCCAGAAAGGGCTAAAATTAAATTTTTTATCATCATCGCTAATCCTGTCCCATTTTAAAGTCCAAAACCCAAAGGCAATAAAAGATGCTGAAGTTATAACTTTTATATAGGTTATGGGAAATATCATAGTCATATAATTTCCAGTCAGAACAGCCATCAAGTGATTTATAAGTGTTGCAAAAAACACCCCCCACATAACTATCTGCCATTTGTATCTTGATGCAAAGGCCATGGCAAGTAGCTGGGTTTTATCCCCCATTTCTGCAAGGACAACAAATATAAGTGAAGCAAGATATGTGGCCATGAATAATAAAAAAACCCCCATGGTTTTCCATGGGGGTATCAATTAAAGATATTTTCTTACTGTCTTCCCGCAACTATTATATCAACTACCGCCGGATCAGCAAGGGTTGTTGTATCGCCGAGTTGGTCTATTTCGCCTGCTGCAACCTTTCTTAAGATCCTTCTCATGATCTTGCCTGAACGTGTCTTAGGAAGTCCAGGAACAAACTGGATTTTACCGGGAGTCGCAATGGGACCTATCTCTTTTCTTACATGGGCAATGAGCTCTTTTTTGAGCTGGTCGCTTGGTTCATATCCTGATTTGAGTATGATATATGCGTAGAGGTCTTCACCTTTTATTTCATGAGGGAAACCAACTACTGCTGATTCTGCAACTGCTGGATAGGAGTTCAGTGCTGCTTCGATCTCAGCAGTACCCAATCTGTGGCCTGAAACATTAACAACGTCGTCAATACGACCTAAAAGACGGAAATAACCATCTTCGTTGCGGAGGGCACCATCACCTGTGAAATAGAAACCAGGCTGTTGGACAAAATAGGTGTTATAGAATCTTTCAGGCTCACCAAAAACACCCCTCATCATACCTGGCCATGAACGCTCTATGCAGAGTTCACCCTGTTCATTAACAGGTGCATCTACTGCTGGCTGGTCTGCGGAAGATCTTGGCTGGAGTGTCCTTGCCTTTACACCAAAGAAAGGAAGGGTTGCAAATCCTGGAATTGTCGGCCATGCACCTGGAAGAGGTGTGATGAGGATACCACCTGTCTCTGTCTGCCACCATGTGTCAACAATAGGGCATCTTTCGCCGCCTATATGCTTATGATACCACAGCCATGCCTCAGGGTTGATGGGCTCACCCACTGAACCGAGGAGTCTCAGTGATGAAAGGTCTCTCTTTGCAGGCCACTCATCCCCTTCTTTCATAAGGGCTCTAATTGCTGTTGGCGCTGTATAGAATATATTGACTTTAAATTTCTCCACAATCTGCCAGAACCTATCAGGATTTGGATAAGTTGGGACTGATTCAAAGACAATTGAAGTGGCACCGTTTAGAAGTGGTCCGTATACAATGTAGGAATGACCTGTTACCCAACCAATGTCAGCGGTGCAGAAATAGATATCCTTGTCTTTATAATCAAAAATGTATTTGAATGTGGCATAAACATAGACCATGTAACCGCCGGTTGTGTGGAGCACGCCTTTTGGTTTCCCTGTTGAACCTGAAGTATAAAGGATGAAAAGGGGATCCTCTGCATCCATCCATACTGGTGGACATACATCGCTTATATCAGGGGCTGCCATTTCGTCTTCAAACCATGTATCCCTTCCTTCTTTCATAGGAACATCAAAATTTTCAAGTCTCTTTACAACTATAACTTTATCAACGGTATGGCCTTCTTTCTGACAGAGATCACATGCTATATCTGCATTTGCTTTAGAACTTACGGTCTTTCCTGAACGCCAGTAACCATTTGCAGTTATCAGTATCTTTGCACCAGCATCGAGTATCCTATCACGGAGTGATTCAGCGGAAAAACCACCAAAAACTATTGTGTGGATTGCTCCGATTCTTGCGCATGCAAGCATTGCTACAGGAAGCTGCCATATCATAGGAAGATATATGGCAACCCTGTCGCCCTTCCTAACACCTTTTTTCTTTAAAACATTTGCAAATTTTGAAACGAGCTTGAGCATCTCTCTATATGTAATTTTTTTTACATCATCTTCTGGTTCACCCTGGAAAATGATGGCAACTTTATCGCCTCTTCCCTTTTTTATCTGCATGTCGAGGCAGTTATAGGAAATATTTGTCTTGCCGCCGATAAACCATTCGATTTCAGCCTTTGCAAAATCTTCTCTATTGACCTTCAGCCATTTCTTATACCAGTATAATTCTGATGCAATCTCTCCCCAGAATTCTTCAGGTTCTTCTATCGACCGCTTCCACATCTTTTCATACTCTTCTCTGCTGCTGATGTAGGCCTGCTCTACAAAATCCTCTGGTGGATAAAATTTGTTGTTTTCTTCCCTGATTTTTCCCATACGGAACCTCCTGATTTAATATAATTGGTTGTGTTGCTATTTAGTTTTCATGAATTAATGCTCTATTCTAAACATAGAAAAGAAAGTTGTCAATAAAATTTTGTTAATATTTTCACATAAAATTTAAAGTTAAAATCAAAAATCTTTCAGTTTAAAATGGGGTTTTTAAAATGCTTGAGAATTTCCTGTAAATTTTTTAAAATAAGAAAAAAACAAAAAGGAGTTGAAAATGCCTTATACAACAGAAAAAGATCCCTTAACACTTTTGATAGAAGGCAACAAAAGATATGCATCAGGACATCCGATACATCCCCATGAGGATTCAGAAAGAAGAAAGGAGGTTTCCAGTGGACAAAAACCTTTTGCAGTTATTGTAGGTTGTTCTGACTCCCGTGTACCACCTCAAATAATATTCGACCAAGGTATTGGTGACCTATTTATCATAAGGGTTGCAGGCAATATTGTAGATGATGTGGCATTGGGCAGTATAGAATATGCTGTTGAACATCTTGGAACAGAACTCGTTGTTGTTTTGGGACATTCAAAGTGCGGTGCTGTTATGGCTGCTGTAAACGGGACAGAAGAAGATGGTCATATCAGATGTATAATAAAAACCATTATGCCTGCAGTAGAAAAAGCAAGGAAACAGGAGGGTGATGTTATTGTAAATGCCATCAGGAATAATATTGATATGATGGTTGAAACAATCAAAAATTCTGAACCCATAATATCTAAACTAATAAAAAAAGGAAAGTTAAAGGTAATAGGTGCACACTACGATATTGATACAGGTGTAGTTGAATTTTACACCTAAAAATAATGGGCGCCTTAAAGTTTAATGCCTGGCAGATAGAATTAACAACAAGATGCCCCTTGCGATGTGCCATGTGTTTAAAGGACACATATAAGGATTGGCATCGTAAAGATATGGAAATAGATAACTTTACAAAAATTCTGCCCTATTTAAAAGATGTGAAAACCGTTGTCCTCGAGGGATGGGGCGAATCTTTAATGCATCCCCATATTATAGAGATTATAGATTTAGTAAAAAGTCAGGGTTGCGAGGTAGGTTTTGTAACAAGCGGTTTTGGTCTTGATGAACCTATTATGGATAAACTATTTATGGCAGGGATTGACTTTATAGGATTTTCTTTTTCTGGTGCCACTTCTGAAATACACAATTCCATAAGGATAAATTCTGATTTTAATACACTTTTAAACACAGTAAAAATGTTTTCTGAAAAAAAGCCTAAACAGATAGAGACACATATCGTTTATCTGGTGCTGAAAAAGAATGTCCATGAAATGCCTGAGTTAGTAAAGGTAGCAGCAGAGGCAGGCGTTAAAGAGGTAGTTTTCATAAATATAATCCATGTAACTAACTGGTGGCAGGACAAAGAAAAGGCTTTTATTTGTTTTGAGGAAAAGCCTTATAAAAAAATAATAAATCAAATAATAAAAGAAACCATAAACACAGCAAAAAGATATAAGATAATGATTCATCTGCCCAATTTTTCCATAACAGAGGTTGCTATATGCTCTGAAAACCCCCTTGAAAACCTTTATATCTCCGTAGATGGTGATGTTTCTCCATGTGTATATTTAAATCCACCCATACAAAACAGTTTTATAAGGATATTCTGTGGGAAAGAATATAAAACTGATAAATTGGGTTTTGGAAATATTTTCTACGAAGACATAGAAACCATATGGTGTAGAGAAGAATATATTGAGTTCAGAAATAGATTTCTTGCGAGAAAAAGAAAATTTATGGATCTGTACAACCTCCTTTTGGAACAAAAAAAGCCTGCCGATTTTGTATTTCCCGAACCACCAGAATCATGTAAAACATGCTACAAGTTATTAGGGGTCTAATTAAAGGGCAGACTTTTTATTAGTCTGCCCTTATTTTAGAGATTAAAACTTTGGCACAGGAAAAAGAACACCGCCGAAAATCAGCCATGATAAAAGGAGTGTCCAGAAGATATTAAATAACTGGGCAATAAGGAATGCAGCTGCTGGTCTTCCTCCACCCATAGATACAAGCTCTTTAAACTGCGTATCAAGACCAATGCAAAGAAATGCAAGGGTAAACCACCATACCCTGAAACCTGCTGTTATACCTGTAGCCGCCTTTGCAGTTGCTTCAGGCAAAACGAATGAAAATACCACAGATGCTATAATAAATCCCACAACAAATTTCGGGAATCTAAACCAGATCTCCATAAAGCTTGGTTTTTCGCCTGTGGTCTGGCCTTTAAAGGTAAACCATACGGCAAGTAAAAATGCAGCAAGGCCTATGAGTACATTTTGTGCCATTTTTACCACCACTGCAACAGCCATGGCTGCTTCTCCAGCTATGGCCCCTGCTGCAACAACTGCCCCTGTTGTGTCAATGGTTCCACCAATCCAGGCACCTGCTACAGCAGGGGACATACCCACCGCTTTTGCAATGAGGGGTTGAAATATAAGCATGGGTATAGCACAAAGCAGCACAAGGGAGATAGTATGGCTAATCTTTTTCTGGTCACCCTTTACAGCACCGCCTGCAGCAATGGCAGCGGATACACCGCATATGGATACTGCTGCCCCTAAAATTGATGCAAATTCGTCATCAAGACCAAGCTTTTTTGCAACCCAAAAGCAGAAATAAAAAACCGCAAAAACAACTAAAATCGACTGAACCATTCCGTATGCCCCTACTTTAGCAATGGTTGTAAATAAAACCTCTGCACCTAAAAGCACTAAACCAATTTTTATAAAAAATTCTGTTTTAACGGCAGTTTTCAGCCAATCGGGAACACCGACGGTATTACTTATAAGAAGCCCTATTAGTAATGCCCAAAATACGACCTCAAGCCCATAATAGGAAACGGTCGTATTTCCAGCAATAAAAAAAGAGATTGCTGAACATATATACACTATAACAAAACCAATGGTGAATTTGCCTAAAGGCATACCCATAAAAGCCATACCAATGGCACCTAATATCCAGAGAAAGATTAAAAGATACAATGCCTGAAGTAAATTAGTACCTGAAAACACCTTTCCTATGGTGGCTGTAGCATCCCTCTTTATATCTTTTGCAAGTTTATCTACTTTTTTCCCAATATCTTTATCTTTGGCATCTTTTACAGCCTTTTCAAGCTTATCTGCTGCACTCCCTATTGCCTTTCTGTCTTTCCCTTCGATGGCGGTTTTCAATGCGAGTAGATGAGGTTGCAAACCTGTTTCAGCTTTAGACTCAGCCTCTTTTAAAAGGGCTTCTGTTTTCTTTAAATTTCCTGGTAGGGTCTCTTCAAATGCAGCATCAGTCATCCATCTCCACGATGGCATTTTAAATGTTGCACCTGCCATAAAGATTATAAGAATAATAAATCCTATCCAAACAGACATCCAGTCATCTTTTTTCCATAAAGTTGTCCAGTCAATAGGCCTTTTCTCTTCCATAAAAACCCCCTTTTTTTTATTTTTCCTTAAAAAACTTCATGCTGGAAGATTGTCTTTTTACCTTTTATATTACTTGTTTGAACTTGTCAATCCTATTTTTGTTTAAGAATCAATTAAGCATGAATTGGAAGTGATTTTATGATTATAAGAAAAATCACAAAATAAAAAAGGGGGATGTACCCCCTTTTTTTGAATACTATGCAATACTATCTTTGAGACTTTATAAAATCTAAACAGAATTTAACAATCTCATCCCCTGGTAAACCTTTTTCCTTTGCTGATTTTGCATACTCATCAAGGAGTGGTTGAACTGCCTTTGCCCAACGTGTATCTTCTTCATGTGAAAGTGGAACTACCTTCTGACCTTTAGACTTTAAGAAATCATAACCTTCTTTGTCAATGGCATCCCATAGTGCAGCCTGTTTTTTTGTATACTCTGCACTTACCTCTTCAAAAACCTTCTGTACATCTTTAGGCAGGGAGTCCCATTTTTGTTTGTTCATTACAACAAACATCGCTGTTGTGTAGGCTGAACCAAAATTCTGTATTGTATATGATACAACTTCACCCCATTTCCAGCCATGAAGAGCCTCTGCTGGCGCCATTGCACCTTCTGCGACACCTGTTCTCAAGGCATCATATGTTTCTCCCATGGCAGTGCCAACCGGTGCGGCCCCAAGGGCACTGACGACCTTTGATGCAAGCCCTGTCGCCCTTATCTTTCTTCCTTTTAAATCCTCAAGCTTTGATACAGGAAATTTGGTATGGAGTATTCCAGGCCCATGGGCATGCAGTATTAGAACCTTCACATCAGCAAGCTCTTTTGGGTGAAATTTCTTATAAACAGCGTTTACAAGATTCGTTGCAATCACACCGCTTTTATAGCCAAGAGGAAGGTCAACGGCCTCCATTACTGGGAATTTACCTCTTGTGTATGCAAAAACACTCTCACCTATATCGGATATTCCTTTTACAACTCCATCGTAAACCTGTGGTGCAGGTGTCAATGTTCCACCTGGATGATAATCGATTTTTACCGCACCATTTGTCCTCTTTTCGATTTCTTTTATCCAGTCCTCCATGATTTTACTGTTTTTGTGAGCTGCTGGAAAGAAATTAGAAAAGGTTAGTTTTATTACCTTCTGTGCACCTGCATCATTAGGAAGCGATATCATGCAGACGGCTACAAAGAAAACAAAGAGAACAACCTTTGCCCATAAAACTTTTTTCATGCCCCCTACCTCCTTTTGTTTTTTTTCATTTTATATTAAATATCATATTTATTTGTCAATCAATTTTTCCATAATTATATTTTAAAACCAATTATTTTAACTGTTGTCAAATCCCGAAAAACTCCTTCTGAACCATACACCGGTTTATATTCTACTGGACTGCCATGCCGAAAAATTTTGGTAAAAACAGGCAGAGTTCAGGAAATGCAACAAAGAGGATCGCGGCAACAATAAGGCATGCTAAAAATACCCAAATACCTGAAAACACTGTATTTAACGGTATTTTCGAAATACCTGAAACAACATAACTGTTAACACCCACAGGCGGTGTAATAACACCCATCATAGTTATAAGAACTATAATAACACCGAACCATACGGGATTAAATCCAAGCTTTAGTATCACAGGATAGAATATGGGAATTGTGAGAACGATGAGTGCCAGGGCATCTATTACGCAACCACCGATGAGATAAATAAAGATTATAATTGCCATAATGATGGTGGGATGTAGACCAAGGCCACC
>JAOAFK010000057.1 GCA_026416315.1 Syntrophorhabdaceae bacterium
GATAAAAGCTCACCAATGACCATTTTTGCCCGACCTATCTCAACAGATATCTCAACAGGTATATCGAGAAGGCTATCAAAATTTAGCTCTGTCTTTTTTGTGGTGTCTGCCTGTTGATTTTCTCCTGTAAAGTTAACCATATTGCCTCCTTAAAACTTAAATAATTGGGCCTTCAATCTGAACAGCCTTGTTTCCCTTCAGTATGCCTAACTTCCCTTTGAATTTCCGTTTATCACCTATTAAAATCTCAACAGATTCATTCACATATTTATCCATGATAATTACACTGCCCTCTTTTATATTCATAAAATCTTTAAGGGACATCTTTTTTGTGCCAAGCAAGGCCTTTATCTCCACAGGAACGTTTGAAAGATTTTCTTTTACCTTTTCTACCCATCTCTGCCTCATCTCCATATCTTCTCTTGAAGGGGTTGAAATAAGAAACTCTTTTATGGTTTCAAGTATTGCATATGGAATACAAACCTTCATCCAACCCCCCACATTACCCAGTTCAATCGTAAACTGTGATACAGTTACGGTTTCCTCTTGAGAAATAAGGGTTACATAATTAGGGTTCATCTCAGACCTTGAATATCTGCATTTTATAGGAAAGACTGGTGCCCATGCTTTTTCCATTTCAGAAGACACTATATCCACAAGCCTTTTTATTATATAAAGTTCTATCTTTGTAAAATCCCTGCCTTCAATTCTTGTTACAGATGGATTGGGATTACCGAAGAGGGTTTCAAGGACATAAAATATTACCTTTGTATCAAATATAATGATAAAAAAACCATTCAGATTTTCCGTTGTCACGATATTCATATTAGTGGGAAGGGGAAGGGATTTTATAAATTCCCTATATTCAATGTTTTGGATAGGGGTGTGCTCAATCTCTACATCCTTTTCTAAAAATAATGAAAGGGAAGACTGTAAAGACTTGGAAAACCTTTCATATATAAATTGTAATGTAGGTAGATTTTCTTTTTTTGTTCTTGTCCAACGTAAGATGTCAAACTCTTTAACATCTTTTTGCTCTACTTTTTCTTTTGACTCTGCTTCTTTTATCTGCTCTGGCTCTATGGAACCGTCTGAAAGCCCACTTAAAAGTGCATCTATTTCTTCCTGGGTTAATATCTGTTCCATAATTTTACCTTACTGTATCATGATATCTGTTATATAAATGGCTGCTATATCGTTTTCCTTCTTAAAAAATCCCTTTAGAGAACTGTATATCTCCTTTCTTATCTCGTCACGACTTCCTACATCCATCAAAACCTCAAGTTTCTTTGAACCTAAAATTGTCAGTATTTTATCTCTTAATGCTGGAGTGATTTTTTGTGCTTCTTCCATGGCCTTTTTGTCCTTGAACTGGATACCAATGGAAATCTTCGCATATCTTCCTGGTGCATTTGATATGTTAAATAAAAATGGCTCCATAGACATTATAGGCCCAGTGGGTAATTCTGCCTTTTTTTTCATCTTTTTCTCTTCTTCTGGTGTCTCTGTTCCTAAAAATTTCTCCATTAATACGTTACCGTACAAAAAGTATGTTCCAGCTATTCCTAAACAAATTACACAGAAGGCAATTATAAAAATAATTTTAAATTTACCCTTCTTCTTTTTTGGCTCCTCATTCTCATTTTTTTGCTCAACTTCTTTTTCAGGCATCTTCTATACCTCCTCGGAGGATGTATTAGCAATATATATGCCAATTATGTATTTGAAAAAATTTACTAATGATTTCAAAGTGTTGGACTTACAAAACCTATCACATAGTGCAAATGATAAAGATAGGGCGGATTAAAACCAAGAAAAATCTGTTAAAAGTAAAACAAAAGTGTCATATATTTGACATTAACACTAAGGGTGGCATTGCCACCCTTAGCTTTAACAAAATTAGGCTTTATAGTGTTAAAAACCTATAACATGTGTTATCTCTTTAAATTCATAAGTTCCTGGAGAATCTCGTCCGTTGAAGTTATAACCCTTGCATTTGCCTGAAAACCTCTCTGGGCGATGATCATTTTTACAAATTCTGTTGCAAGATCAACGTTTGATTGTTCAAGAGAGTTGGGATTTATCTTTCCAAGACCACCAGAACCTGGGGCATTTGTATAGGCAGGACCTGAATCTATTGTCTCACGGAATAGATTTCCTCCTTCTCTATGTAACCCCTGAGGATTATTGAAATTGGCAAGGGTTATCTGATACAGATCTATAATCTGTCCGTTCGAATAGTGACCTGATATTACGCCTTCTTGACTCACTGTTACATTTTGAAGAACTCCTGGTGGATATCCATCCTGAGTCTGAAAATTTGTGGTGGACGCTATAGGGTACTGTGTAGATGCACCTCCACCTGAATCCTTACCGAATACAAGGTCAATCTTCTGACCTGGTTCTGCACCCTGAGAGAAATCAAAACTCACAGTTACGGGATCACCTCCGCTCATGAGTGTCCCTTTATTATTGAATACAAGGGTACCCCATTTAACAAGGGTATCTTTTCCTGTTGCAGCATCCGCTGCCTCGAGCACAGCATGCCAGTGCCAGGTATTATTTCCGGTGTCCGGGTCTTCATATGCCTTACGAAAATAAATATTTACAACATGTGCCTGTCCTAAAGAATCATAAACAGTGATGGAAGATGAATAATTCGATGTGGTGGTGGGATTCGATGTGGCTGTTTCATATTTGTATTTAAAACCTGTTACCTCCAATTTCTGGGTTCCATCAATCAATGCAGATGCAGTGGTTATATCCAGTCCTGTGCCCTTCCAGTCCGTATATGTTGTTGAGGCTTTTATTGTGTCTGACCAAGTTTTTTCAACCCCTGTTAATTCTCCATCAGGGCCTTTTTCTTTAAATGTCACTGTTAGAGTGGTTCCCTTTACCTCTGCTGTGTATTCTCCTGTCCTTATATACTTACCAGAAGATGCACTGACAGATGAAATTGAACCTGTGGTATCCAAACTTCCTATATTACCCTTCCATTCAGAATTTGACTGGAGGTTCACTGCCATACCTATCTTCTGTGTCGCCCTTGGCTCGCTCGGTTCAGGAGAAATAACAATATTTTTACTTACCCCAATGGGTGTCTTTGTAGTTCTATCAATCTCTCTACCCTGAAGGATGTAACCGCTCGGATTAACCATATTACCCTCTTTATCAAACCTGAACTGACCTGCCCTTGTATAATATTTTGTATCATCATCCGGTGACTTTAGTATGAAATATCCGCTTCCACCTATGGCCAGATCTGTTGCCTCACTTGTACTCTCAAAAGAGCCCTGGGAAAAGAGTGTATCCACAGAACTCAATGTGGTGCCCCTTCCCACCTGGCTTGTACCTGATGCACCTGTTATGGATTGATAAAGGACATCTTGAAATGTAGCCCTACTTGCCTTGTAACCCACAGTATTTACATTTGCAATGTTGTTACCCACCACATTTATAGACTGGCTATTTGTCATAAGACCGCTTATGCCTGAAAAGAATGAACTTAACATATGTTACCTCCTAAAACTCATTTTATCTCATTTTATCTCTTTTATTTTTTCTAAATTGTATAAGTCACCATTCACCGCAATAAGAACAGGTTTTTCCTGTTCAATATTTACCCCTGCAATGACTCTATAGAGAACCAGCTTGCACGCCACAGTCTCGTTACCCTTTTTTGCTGAAACGGAAATCTTTATATTTTCTTCACTATCATGGGTATATACAAGAGGCTCCCCTTTTTTAAACTTTACTGTCTCAATAGCACCGGTATTTACATTCGTTTTTGTTAGTATTATTTCATCGAAATCACCATTTGGTTTTAGATAGACCTCATCACCTTTTGACATAACCGTATCTTCCACATGCATCTTTTTACCAATCGCTGAAATCCACTGGGATATGTTCGTCTGTTCCATGGATTTTTTCATATTTTCCAGTGAGTTTGTTATGTTCTGCAACTGTTCAACCTGTGTCATCTGGGAAAGTTGAGTAAGAAACTCCTCTGGCTTTTGAGGGTCAAGGGGATTTTGATATTTAAGCTGTGTGACAAGTATCTTTAAGAAATCGTCCTTGCTCACAACTTTTTGATTACTATTTTTAACTACCGTATTGTATGTAACAGGGGTTACCTCCATCTTTTCCTCCTAAACCTTTTGTGTCATTAAAACTTCATAAAATTCATCTTTATTGTTTCTTTTTCTATATTGCCGTCTTCCATCTTCACTATATTGCCCTTTTTCCTTACCGTTTTTTCCATCGGGATAAATAGATATGCTTGTTGTGATATTTTTATCTTCAAGTCCTTTTATTATTGCCTCTTTCTGGGCATTGAGCAAGTTAACCACTTCAAGGCTTGTGGTTTTTACATTTACAGATATGGAAGCCCCTTCTCTCTTTAAGGCAATATGGATTATATCCTTTTCGTCAATTTTAAACTTTATTATCATATCAGCTATTTTCTTATCTTGAAGAAAATGTTCTGTAATTTTTTCAATCTTCTCGACCAACACTAAATCTGGTCTCATAGATATTTCATTTTGTTTTGCATGAGGGGCTTTATAGATATTTCCATCTTGAACGTTCAACATCTCGGTAGTAAACCTCACCTGTTCAAAGTCCTTTTTATCCATATCTTCATTTAGTTTATCTGTTTCAGTGGTTTTGATAATAACCTCATAAATAATATTTTTGGTCTCTGATTTATGTTCTACGGCAAAATTTTTTACAGATATCTTTACCCCTTTTTCTTCAGGCATCAGAAAGGTTTTCATTTCAACAGGTTTTATGTCATATTCTTTTTCATTATAAATCATGCCTTTATTTGTGGATAAATCCTCTGATATGTGATCCGTTAAAATCTTTGTAAATGTATTATCTTCAACTGTTTCTTCATATTTATCTGTGATGTCTATTTTATTATGAAACAAAACATATTCAATGTTATGTGGTTTTTCCATATTTTCTTCTTTACCTTCATTGTGTAAATTCATGGGATTTAAGATACCCATAATAGAAGTAGGTATTGAAAAATTTACCTCTACTGTTTTATTTTTTATATCTTTATCTGATTGTGCTTCTGTGGGGTTTTTTTGATCTACTGTGAGGTTTAATTGGCTATTAAACAAAACATATTCAATGTTATGGGGGGTTTCCATATTTTCTTCTTTACCTTCGTTGTCTAAATTCATGGGATTAGAAATAACCGGTATTGAGGAAGGTGCTGATAAATTTATTTTTAATATTTCATTTTCTACATCTTTATCTGACAGTGTTTCTGTGGGGTTTTTTTGGTCTCCACATGTTTCTTGTTTCTCTTGTATGTTGTTTAATATCATTTTTGCAATTTTTAGTAAAAATACAGTTATCTTTTTTACTAAAATTACATTTTTCTCTGATAAATCGACCTCACCAGATTGCATAATTCTATATAATCCATCTAATGGCTTTAGGTTATTTGGATTATTAAACAATACATGGGAAAGAAGTTGTAAGAATAATTCTGAAAACATTTCAGTGTTTTTACTTGGTGTCTCAAGGCCTTCAAAAAGGGTATTATTGACTCCTTCTTGCTTCGATTTTTCATATTTGAGAACAACATCTTTTAGAAATTCCTGGAAACTCAAATTTTTGTCAGTTGGTTGAAGGGAAAGATTATCAAAAGATGTTGCCTGTCCGATATCTTTATTAAATATATTCATCAGCGATATAGCGTCCATGCTCGTATTATTAACAACTTTTGTGCCAAATAGAATAAATCAATAATTTCATATAGTTAAATTTCAAAACAGGATGTTATAAGATAAAAATACAGGGAATTTATTTCCTCATGGGAAAAAAATTCCTAAAAGAATTTATCTAAAGATTTATTTCTGAGAGGTTTTTATGTTGAGTCTTAAAGCAAGTTCATCGAGTTTTTTCTGTTCTTTTTTGCTTATAGCCTTCTTTATATTGTATAATGCCTTTGATTTCAGGGTCTCCAATGTCTTTATCTCTTTTAAAATTTCTGTTAGTTCTGTTTTTAGATGATCAATTTTTTCTGAAAGTCTATTTTTTTCTTTTAAAAGGAGTGATTTCTTTTCTTCAAGGGATACTATATGCTCCCTTAAAACAAATACCTCATTACTGTCTAAAATATTAAGGGATAGCCTTACATAGTTCTTTCTAATATCGCCGTCAATTGAGATGATCTGTGCAGAAATCATTTCAAAAGAATTTATTGTTTTCTGTAACTCCTTCTTTTTTTCTGATAGTAAATTTTCTTTAACTTCAATGAGTTTACCAAAACGAATTATAGATTTCATTGATAAAAGCCCTTATTTCATATAAAAAAGCATTTTCATGCTGTTTATGGCATCTTCTATGGTTACCTTTTTATCTATCTCCTGCATAAGAAATACATTGACTTTATCGATCATGGCCATTGCGTAATCTATCTTTGGATTGCTTCCTGTTTTATATGCACCTATATTAATTAAATCCTCTGCCTTTTCATATTCTGATAATATCTCTATAATCTTTGTGGAATATT
>JAOAFK010000164.1 GCA_026416315.1 Syntrophorhabdaceae bacterium
GTGCTTGATGGAGGTCGTATATAGGATAACCCCTGTTGTAATATGCTGAATTTGCAATACTTAATATCTTTGCTGATAGCGCGGGGTCCTTATACAAGATCTTGTAAATATCGTTTATAGATGAATTAGGGTTTGTTATTAAAAAGATGATTCTATCAACAAGGCATTTTAAAGAAGGGGCTATTTTTATTTCAAATGCCTTATTTAAAAGCCTTTCCTGTATTGATTTATCAAACAAATTATCGTTCACAGTCAATTTTCCGTAATAATCGTATACAATTTCTTTATAATTTTTATCGTTTAAAAATAGAAAAACTTAAGGGCAAAAATATATTTTTTTACTGTTTTAATGAAAAGGAGAGCTTTAATCCCGTCATTTTATATTATTGACAATAGATATTTTCACCGATATTATAAAATCATGACTGGTTTAACCCCTAAAGAGATAAGATATATGATAAGAGAAGGCACATGGGATAAACCAACGGTTGGATTAGCGCCTGGATATGCCCAGATGAATCTTGTGATCCTTCCAGAAAAATATGCCTTTGATTTTCTACTTTTCTGTCAGAGAAATCCAAAACCCTGTCCTGTAATAGAGGTGCTGGAGAAGGGCAGTTTTTTAACAGATTTTTCAGCTAAAGGAGCAGATATAAGGACTGACCTGCCCATGTACAATATATTTATAAATGGGAAATTTGCCGATTCAAAAAAAGATATTGTTGATCTATGGTCACATGATTTTGTAACTTTTTTACTGGGTTGTAGCTTTTCCTTTGAAGAGGCCCTTTTGAGGGCAAATATACCTGTAAGGCATATTGAGGAAGGCAAAAACGTGCCCATGTTTATAACAAATCTTGAATGTAACAAAGCGGGAATCTTTTCTGGAAAGATGGTAGTAACCATGAGGCCTATACCAAAGGAAAAGGTATTTAAGGCCATACAGGTCACATCAAGATATCCGTCTGTGCACGGAGGCCCAATCCATATAGGCAATCCCTTATCTATAGGTATAAAAGACTTGGGCAGCCCTGATTTTGGTGATGCCGTAAGCATAAAAGAAAATGAAGTCCCTGTTTTTTGGGCATGTGGTGTAACACCTCAGATAGCTGTAATGAATGCACGACCCGACATATGCATCACCCATAAACCAGGGCATATGTTTGTATCTGATATCTTAAATGAAGAGCTTGCTACATTCTAAAAATATATTAAATTCCATGGTATTTTTAATATGGTTTCAATCCTTGACAATATGGTCTTCCCTGCTATAATTCATTAAAGAGCATTTGAAAAAAGACACTGAACATCCCGCACCAGGCGGAAATTTTTATTTTATGTATAATTTTTCAAGTTATTAATTTTTTATTTACGGAGGTCTTTATGGAGACACCGGTCAAATTAAGGGTATTGACATTGAGGGATCTCGATGCAGTGACTGAAATAGATTATTCACTCCTTGGTAAAAAAAGAAGAGAATACTGGGCTACAAGACTTGAGATGACAGAGACCTCAGGCGTACCATCCCTTGCCGCAGAGATAAATGGTGAAATCGTGGGTTTTATTTTAGGAAGTGCCAGCGGATGGGAATATGGCATACCTGAAAATGTGGCATGGATTGACACGATTGGGGTAAGAAAGGAACATCAGAGAAAGGGTATTGCAAGGCTTCTCTTCAATGAAATGGTGTCTATGTTTAAAAAAGTGGGTGTGGACACAGTATATGTCTTTGTAAACTGGCGAGACCTTGAATTACTCCAATTTTTCGAAAAAATGGGCTTTAAAAAAGGCGAGATGATCAATCTTGAGTTAAAGATATAACCATTTCAAGTATTTGCCGTCCATAAGGCTATAGAAAAATATCAAAATGGGGGAAAATATGATAGATTTTGAAATGGGCACAAGACAGATGGATATTCCGGAAGTTTTAAACCGGCTGTTTTATCCCAGACGAGAATTTTTAAATGATAGCACACTACCAGCTGCTAAAAACCACTACATTCAAGTGGAAGATAAAATAAAAATAGTTTGCAGATTTTATCCCTCAGTTCAAGATGGACCAAATATCCTTTTTTTTCATGGCAATGGTGAGACTGTCTTTGATTATGATTATATAGCGCCGTTATATCAAAAAAGAAAGATAAACCTGTTCGTTGCAGATTATAGGGGTTACGGTGCAAGCGATGGAGAACCCACCTGTACAGACATTATAAAGGACAGCCACCCCATATTTATGGGTTTTAAATCTATTCTTGAAAAACAAGGATATATGGGCAGGTTATTTGTCATGGGTAGATCCCTTGGCAGTGCACCTGCCATTGAAGTGGCATATCATTATCAAAAGGAACTATCAGGGCTTATAGTGGAGAGCGGTTTTGCCATTGCAAAGAACCAGCTTATACGTCTTGGGGTACATCATCTCTTCAAGGACATCCCACATCCCATTGGTTTCGGAAATGACATAAAGATAAAGGATATTACCATTCCCACCTTAATTATTCATGGAGAAGAAGACTTTATAATACCTGTTACAGAAGGTAAAACACTCTATGATCTATCCGGGGCAACAAAAAAACAAGGCCTTTTCATACCCGATGCAGGCCACAATGACCTTTTGATTTTAGGGATGATGGAATATATGAAGGCGATTGAAGAATTTACGCACTAATTATTTCTCTATCTTTGATTCAAAACAGAAATGGCATATTCGAACCCATCTATGAGGGCCAGAAAAGATGCCATGTTTATGTTCTCTGATGTTTCATTCACACTCCATATGTTTTTTCCGTCTGTAAATATGATAGACACCTCCACTGTTGAAGATGTTCCTGATTTTGCATCGTTGACCCTTGCAGAAAAGTCCACAAGTTTTATATGCTGAATAACAGGGAATATGGAAGAGAGGGATTTTTTCAACACATTTGCGAGGGCATCCACAGGCCCCACGCCAGTAGATGCCTCATGGGTTTCGCTATCTTCTGTTTTGATGATCACCGTTGCCTC
>JAOAFK010000167.1 GCA_026416315.1 Syntrophorhabdaceae bacterium
TTCGCTATTATCCACCATCCTTATCACCTTTTCAGCGATTTGGGCATCTATACCCATGGAGACTATATCGGAAAGGCTCTTATTTTCCTCAATGTATGCCTTGAGAATCTCATCGAGTATTTCATATGGAGGAAGGGTATCTGTATCCTTTTGGTCTGGCTTTAATTCCGCAGAAGGCTCTTTTGTAAGTACCCTTTCTGGTATCACCTTTCCTTTACTATTTCTAAAGCGGGCAAGCTGATAAACTGTGGTTTTCGGCACATCCTTAATCACCGCAAATCCACCGGCCATATCACCATATAAGGTGGCGTATCCCACGCTCATCTCTGACTTATTACCTGTTGTAAGGACAAGCCAGCCAAACTTATTAGATAAAGCCATAATAATATTTCCCCTTATCCTCGCCTGGATATTCTCTTCTGTAATGTCTTCTTTTAGGCCCCTAAAATAGGGGTTAAGGGCATATAGATAAGAGTCGAATATGGAATCAATGGGTATTTCATAAATGGTAATACCAAGATTTTTTGCAAGGGCATACACGTCTTCCCTGGATTCAATGGAAGTATATCGAGAAGGCATAAATACCCCAGTAACATTTCCATTTCCCAAGGCATCGCAGGCAATGGTACAGACAAGGGATGAATCAATGCCTCCACTTAATCCTATAACAACGCCTCTAAAATTGTTTTTTCTTACATAATCTTTAAGACCTAAAATAAGGGCATTGTAAACCTCTTCTTCAGGGTCAAGGTAAGTTACGGTTTTAGAAATTAATGAGGGTTTTTCTTTTGTTTTGATTTTATCTGAGATTTCTATGATTCTATGGGACCATCCCTTTTTTTTCATGCCTTCTTCTTTTATAAGGGATGAAATGGGTAGATCTATAAACAGGATATCCTCTTCAAATTGAGGTGCCCTCGCAATGATATTTCCTTTGTTATCTATAAGCATACTGCCACCATCAAAAACAAGCTCATCCTGTCCCCCTACCATATTTGTGTATGAAACATAAACATCGGACTCTTTCGCCCTTGTCTTTACCGCCTCTTCCCGCATCCTTATCTTTCCTTCCTGATAGGGTGAGGCATTTATGTTTATAATCAATGTGGCAGATGCCATGGCCTGGAGTCTTGTAGGGCCCTCTTTAAACCAAATATCCTCACATATATTGACCCCAAATCTTATCTGGCCGTATTGAAACACCAGAGGTTCACCACCTGGCTTGAAATACCTCTTTTCATCAAAGACACCATAGTTTGGAAGAAGTGCCTTGTGATAGATACCTTTAATTTCACCTTTATGCATAACAGCTGCAGCGTTATAAATTCTATCTTCTTCCTGATTTATAAACCCGCACACCACAATTGTTTCCCCCACTTCCTTTGTCAATTCATTTATCATATCCATATTTTCTCGGACAAAATGGGGTTTTAACACAAGGTCTTCAGGAGGATAGCCTGTGATGGCAAGCTCAGGAAAACATATTATATCTGCATTAAATGATGTGGCCTTTTTTATATACTCACTGATTTTTTCCTTGTTCCCCTTTAAATCACCCACTGTGGGGTTTATCTGACACATGGCAATCCTTATACTATCTTGCATATTTTACCCCTAAGTTATTACATATATCATTCAAGGTGTAATGCTCCTGAATGGCTGTTACATGTAGTTCATCCTTTGTGAGGGTCTGAATGGCATAGGCCGCTGCCTTTGCACCTGCAACGGTTGTAAAATATGGGATGTTGTAAATAAGGGCTGCCCTTCTTATATAGTATGAGTCCTTTACAGATTTTGCACCTTTTGGGATATTTATGATCATGGCAATCTCTTTGTTTTTTATCTTATCCACTGCATTTGGTCTACCCTCTGTCATTTTCTTTACAGTCTTTGCAGAAATACCGTGTTTATTTAGAAACTGGGCAGTACCCTTTGTTGCTATAATGTCTAAACCACACTCAGAGAGTATCTTTAATGCCTGTAGCACATGGAACTTATCATCATCGTTTACACTTACAAAGACCGTGCCTTTTTTGGGCAGTAGATAACCTGCTGCAATCTGAGATTTTGCAAAGGCCCTGCCAAAATCACAATCTGTACCCATC
>JAOAFK010000180.1 GCA_026416315.1 Syntrophorhabdaceae bacterium
AGATGTGTATAAGAGACAGATATAGACCATGGGGGTCATCTTACACACGGGGCAAGGGTGAGTTTTTCAGGAAAATTCTACAGGACAGTGGGATATAAGGTCTCTCAAAAGGATGAGATGCTTGACTATGATGAAATAAGAGACATTGCCTTAAAAGAAAAACCAAAGTTAATTATAGCCGGTGCAAGTGCATATTCACGGATCATAGATTTCAAAAAATTCAGAGAGATAGCGGATGAGGTTGGCGCCTATCTTATGGCAGATATTGCTCACATAGCAGGCCTTATAGTAACAGGTCATCATCCAAGCCCCATTGAATACGCCCATTTTGTTACAACGACTACACATAAGACACTCCGTGGCCCAAGGGGTGGTCTTATATTATGTAAAAGTGAATTTGCAAAAAAGATAGATTCAGCAGTCTTTCCAGGGATTCAGGGTGGTCCACTCATGCATGTCATTGCTGCAAAGGCAGTTGCCTTAAAAAATGCCATGAGTGAAGACTTCAAAGAATATTCAAGACAAATTATAGCTAATGCCCAGCATCTTTGTAGAAAGATGATGGAAAAAGGTTACAGAATCGTCTCTGGCGGTACAGACAACCACTTATTCCTTGTTGATCTTACAAATAAAGGGATAACGGGAAATGTGGCCCAGGAGGCATTAGAAAAAAGCGGTATCATGATAAACAAAAACCTCATCCCTTTTGATACAAAAAGCCCCATGGTAACAAGCGGTATAAGGATTGGCACCCCGGCCATTACAACAAGGGGGATGAAAGAAAGGGAAATGGAGGTCATTGCTGATTTAATAGATAAGGTTTTAAAAAACCCAGAAAATGAAAATATCCAGAGGGAAGTCAGAGAAGAAGTAAAAAACTTATGTATGAAATTTCCTTTTTACTCAAAGATTTATGATATATGAAAAACCATAGACCTGACTGGGATAGCTATTTTATGGAGATTGCTCGGATTGTTTCAAAGAGATCCACATGCATAAGAAGACATGTAGGTGCTTTAATTGTAAAGGATAAAAGGATACTCTCCACAGGTTATAACGGTGCACCAAAGGGACTCAAACACTGTATGGACAGTGGATGTTTAAGGGAAAAGATGAACATAGCCTCTGGCGAGAGACATGAACTCTGCAGAGGACTCCATGCAGAGCAGAATGCCATAATTCAGGCAGCCCTACATGGTGTCTCCATAAATGGTGCAGAACTTTATACCACACATCTGCCGTGCTCCATCTGTATGAAGATGATTATAAATGCAGGCATTTTAAAGATAACATATCTTGATGGATACCCAGATGAACTCTCCGTTGAACTCATAAAAGAATCAAATATTAAAATGAAAAAGATATGAAGTGTCCTTTTTGCGGTTATACGGAAAGTAAGGTTCTTGATTCAAGGACAAATAAAGAAATGGACACGATAAGAAGAAGAAGGGAATGCCTCAAATGTGGAAAGAGATTTACCACCGCAGAAAGACTTGAAGAAGGTATGTTACTTGTTATAAAAAAAGATGGAAGACGTGAAGTCTTTGATAGAACAAAGATATTAAACGGTCTTAAAAAGGCATGTGAAAAAAGGCCGATCAGCATTACAACCCTTGAAAAGATCGTTTCAAGGATTGAATACAATTTATTTGAAAGAAGCGAAAGGGAAATAAAGTGTTCTGAAATCGGCGAGATGGTAATGGATGAGCTTAAAAAACTCGATGAAGTCGCCTACGTTCGTTTTGCCTCTGTGTACAGACAGTTTAAGGACATAAATGAATTCATGGAAGAACTAAAAGAACTACTCATTAAGAAGGGCGAACAATGAACGACGAAGAATATATGAAACTCGCTTTATCTCTTGCAAAAAAAGGAAGGGGAACAACATCCCCCAACCCTATGGTAGGGGCTGTCATAGTAAAAAATGACAGTATTGTAGGAAAGGGTTATCATAAAAAGGCAGGTTTGCCCCATGCAGAAGTGATGGCCATAAATGAGGCCAAGGAAAAGGCAAAGGATGCAACCTTATATGTAAATCTCGAACCATGTGTGCATTTTGGAAAGACCCCACCATGTACAGAAGCCATCATCAATGCAGGTATAAAAAAAGTTGTTATGGCTATGTTCGACCCAAATCCACAGGTAAGTGGAAAGGGAGCCCAAAGACTGAAAGATGCAGGTATTAGTGTAAAAATAGGTGTCCTTGAGGAAGACGCAAAAAGACTGAACGAGGCATTTATAGTATACATGGAAAAAACAAGACCTTTTTTTATCATGAAGGCAGCCATAAGTCTCGATGGGAAAATAGCAACAAAAACATGTGATTCAAAATGGATATCCAATGAACAATCAAGACGATATACGAACAAGTTAAGGGCATCTGTAGATGCCATCATGGTGGGTATAAATACAGTCATTACTGACAATCCCATGCTCATACCAAAGTTGATAAAGGTAAAAAAATACCCTTTGAGAATCATCCTCGATTCAAAATTGAGGCTGCCCCTGTCATGTGATATTGCAAAGACTGCAGAAAAATATAAAACCCTCGTTTTTACATCAGAAGATTCACGGCATGATAAAGAGGCAAGACTCACTTCCCTTGGAATTGAGGTGATTAAATGCCCCAAGGACGAAAACGGAAGGGTATCTTTAAGATATGTAAGCAAAGAACTCTATAGAAGAGAAATCATGACAGTGCTTGTGGAAGGCGGAGGAGAATTAAATGGAGGACTATTAAAGGAAGGCTTGATAGACAAATTCATACTTTTCTATGCACCCATTTTCATTGGAGGTAAATCTGCCCTCAACCTTATCGGAGGTAAAGGTGTAGATTTTTTAAAGGATGCATACAAGCTTAAAATCGAAGATATGAAAAGATTCAAAGAGGATATATGTCTGGAGGGTTATGTTCACAGGGATTATTGAAGATATAGGTGAGATTACGGACATAAGAAAACAGGGCGGAAAATGGGAATTCTCCATTAAAACCCAAAAACTCACAAAAGACATAAAAGAAGGGGATAGCATCTCTGTAGACGGAGTGTGTCTTACAGTAACTCAAATAAAGGCAAATACTTTTAAGGCAGATGCATCCCTTGAAACACTGAATGTAACAACCCTTGGACGGAAAAATATAGGGGATAAGGTAAACCTTGAACTTGCCATGAGCCCGAATGGCAGGTTTGGTGGTCATATTGTAACAGGGCATGTAGATGGTATAGGAACCATAAAATCCATAAAATCTTCAGGTGAATCAAAGGTTTTAAGCATTGAAGTCCCTGAAGAGATCTCAAGGTTTATTGTAGTAAAGGGCTCTGTATGCATAGACGGCATTAGCTTGACAGTAAACACCAAGAATGATAATATTTTTACCGTTAACATAATCCCTTATACCTCAGAAAAAACCACCATAGGGGATAAAAAGATAGGGAGTCTGGTAAACATAGAAACCGACATAATAGGCAAGTATATAGAAAGCCTTTTAATAAAAACTGAAAAAAAAGGAATTGATTTTGATTTTTTATACAAACACGGTTACATTAAAGGGGAATAAAACATGGCAACCTCAAGGATAGAAGATGTTTTAGAAGATGTGAGACAGGGAAAGATGATCATCATCGTGGACGATGAGGACAGGGAAAATGAAGGGGATTTGATGATTGCTGCAGAAAAGGTTACCCCTGAGGCCATAACATTCATGGCAAGGTATGCATGCGGCCTCATTTGCCTTTCCTTAACTGAAGAAAGGGTAAGGGAATTAGAATTACCCCTTATGGTTCAGGAGAACACCTCCCCTCATAATACTGCCTTTACCGTATCTATTGAGGCAAAAGAAGGGGTCACCACAGGTATATCCGCCTATGACCGTGCAAGAACAATCAAGGTTGCCATAGATGACAATACTACACCCGATGACCTCGCAAGGCCAGGCCACATATTCCCCCTTATGGCAAGAAAGGGTGGTGTCCTTGTAAGGGTTGGTCACACAGAGGCATCCGTTGACCTTGCAAGGCTTGCGGGACTGAAACCCGCAGGTGTCATATGTGAAATCATGAAGGAAGATGGGACCATGGCAAGGATGCCTGACCTTGAAAAATTCGCTGAAAAATATAACCTCAAAATAGTGACCATTGCGGACCTCATAAAATACAGAACTAAAAACGAAAAGCTCGTTAGAAGGGTTGCAGAAACTACACTGCCCTCAAAATATGGCGGTGAATTCAGATTGATAGGCTACGAAAATGACATTGACAACAAAACCCATCTTGCCCTTGTGAAAGGAGAGATATCACCCGATGATAATGTATTAGTTAGAGTCCATTCTGAATGTTTTACAGGTGATGTTTTAGGTTCCTTAAGATGTGATTGCGGTGACCAGTTACACACTGCCCTTACTTTGATAGGCAAGGAACAGAAAGGTGTGCTACTATATATGAGACAGGAAGGCAGAGGAATAGGCCTGTTAAACAAATTAAAGGCTTACAGTTTACAGGATAAGGGTCATGATACAGTAGAGGCAAATATTGCCCTCGGTTTTTCTCCGGATTTAAGGGATTACGGCATAGGTGCCCAGATCTTATATGACCTTGGTGTGAGAAAGATGAGGCTTATTACAAATAACCCAAGGAAGATAAAAGGACTTGAAGGCTATGGTCTGAAGGTTGTTGAGAGGGTTCCCCTTGAGATATCACCTACAAAATATAATATTACTTATCTCAAGACAAAGCAGAAAAAGCTCGGCCATCTATTAAATATTTAAGGAGATTTTATGATACATGAAGGAAAATTGATAGCAAAGGGATTAAAGATTGCCATAGTTGTAAGCAGATTCAACAGCTTCATAACAGAAAGACTCCTTGAAGGTGCCCTTGACGCACTGAAAAGACATGGTGCAGAGGAAAAGGATATAGAGATATACAAGGTTCCAGGTTCTTTTGAGATACCTCTCATTGCAAAGCTTCTTGCTAAAAAACATTACATTGATGGTATTATTTGTCTTGGTGCTATCATAAAGGGTGCAACACCACATTTCCATTATGTGGCAAACGAGGTGACCAAAGGTATTGCCCAGGTTGCCCTTGATTTTGAAAAACCCGTTACATTCGGAATAATTACAAGTGATAACATAGAGCAGGCCATAGAAAGGGCTGGAACAAAGTCCGGAAACAAGGGATACGATGCGGCCATGTCCATGATTGAATTAGTTAATTTAATAAAGGATAACAGATTGTGCGCAGAAGAAAGGCAAGAGAGTTAGCCCTCAAGATGCTATACCAGATGGAAACAGCAGGCACAGACCCTGAATATGCCCTCAATAAATACTGTGAGGTGTTTCCCCATCAACCAGATATAATGGAGTATGCAAGATACATACTTTCTGGTGTAAAACAGGATATGGAAAAGATTGACGCATACATAGATTCATCATGCGAGAACTGGAATCTCAACAGGATCACATATGTGGATAGAAATATACTGCGAATAGGCGTGTTTGAGATGATTTTTTCTATAGACTGTCCACCGAAGGTGGCAATTAATGAGGCAATTGAGCTTGCAAAAAAATACGGTAGTGAGGAATCAAAAAATTTTATAAACGGTGTCCTTGATAGGGTTTTAAAAGAATATCTTAAAAAAGGAGCAGCATAAAATGAAAGCAGACAAGATTTGGTTGGATGGTAAATTTATCAA
>JAOAFK010000218.1 GCA_026416315.1 Syntrophorhabdaceae bacterium
CATGGGGATACCTGAAAGTGATATAAAATTTATTTTTGATAGATTTTACAGGGGAGATAAATCAAGAAGACGAGAGACCGGAAGCGGACTTGGACTATCCATAAGCAAATGGATAGCAGAGGCACATAATGGAACAATAGAAGTAAAGAGCCAGCCCTCTGAAGGAAGTATATTTACTGTAAAACTACCTTTAAAAGAAATATAAATTGTAAACTATAAAGGAGGATATCGTGAAAAAAGGAAGCATTCTGTTGATATTGTGTTTTATAGCCGCACTTATTGTGGGATTTGGATTTGTAAAAGAAAAAATTGTGACAAAGGAAACCCCTTATGAGAATATCAGGCCTGTGGCCTTTGATAGGGGGGGACTGCCGAGTTTGAGCAATCTTATTAAAACAATCAAGCCCTGTGTTGTAAATATAAGTACCACCATGACCATAAAAGGGCCTGGCCTGCTTGACCCTTTTAGTGGACCATACAGTCCTTTCAGGGATTTCTTTGGAAATGATTTTTTTGAGAGATTTTTTGGTGATTTACCAAAAAGGGAATTCAAACAGAGAAGCCTTGGTTCTGGCTTTATTATAGATAAAGATGGGTATATTCTAACCAATAACCATGTTGTGGAGAAGGCATCATCCATAAAGGTAAAGCTTTCTGATGGTAAGGAATATGATGCAAAGGTAATTGGCAAGGATGCAAAAACTGATATTGCCCTCATAAAAATTAATGCCCGGCATGATTTACCCGTAGCAAAATTAGGAGATTCCGATAAATTAGAGGTTGGAGACTGGGTAATTGCCATAGGTAACCCCTTCGGACTTGAACATACGGTTACTGCCGGGATTGTGAGTGCAAAAGGAAGGGTAATAGGTGCGGGACCATACGATGATTTTATCCAAACAGATGCATCTATTAACCCTGGCAACAGCGGTGGCCCACTATTTAATTTAAACGGTGAAGTAATCGGTATAAACACGGCGATTGTTGCCACTGGTCAGGGAATTGGTTTTGCAATCCCCATAAATATGGCAAAAGATATGCTTCAGTCTTTAAAAACAAAAGGCAAGGTGGTAAGGGGTTCTTTAGGTGTGCGCATACAGGAGGTAACACCTGAGATTGCAAAGAATTTTGGTCTGAGTGAACCAGAAGGTGCCCTTGTAGCTGATGTAATAGAAGGGAGTCCTGCAGAGAAGGCAGGAATTAAAAGCGGTGATATCATTGTTTCTTATGATGGAAAGAAGATAAAAAATAGAGATGCCTTACCGAGACTTGTTGCTGCCACAGAGGTGGGTAAAAAGGTTAAGGTTGGTATAATAAGGGACGGAAAGAAAATGGAATTAGATGTAGTTGTGGGTGAATTGCAAGATGAGACTGTCGTGGCTTCCCGAAGACCTGATGTGGAAAAGGATTTCGGCCTTGTTGTACAGAATATTACCCCTGAAATTGCAAGACATTTCAAACTAAAAGACACAAGAGGTGTGATTGTCACCGAGGTCCAACCTGGTAGCCCTGCCTACGAAGCGGATATAAGAGAAGGTGATATCATAATCAAAATAGGAAAAAGAACTATAAAAAATGTCAA
>JAOAFK010000185.1 GCA_026416315.1 Syntrophorhabdaceae bacterium
TCAAAAAGCCAGTTATCTAAAAACGATGTGGATGATTTTATAAACAGAAAGCTAAAACTTTTTAAAGGTGTATACGAACATATCTTCCCCGTAATCGTTACCTATATGATATCAGAGCCTGATGCTGAAGAATATGCACGAAAGAAAGGGATAGCAATATTCTATTCTTATGAATTTTAATTCTGACCCCATTTTCTGTTTCTATAGACCTTGAAAAACAAAATGAGATCTGAATATCTTAAATGCTCATTTTAAAAGATAATCGAGCAAATCTTTCAATTTTGCCTCGGCCATACAGATACACGTATCTGCTGCACCATAATACATCCGTATTGTATCATCATTTCTGTCATGGATCCAACCACAGGAAAAAACCACATTATCCACATCGCCTACCCTCTCATAGGGCTCTTCAGGACCAAAAACCCAGGTATCACCCCTTTTGACAACCTTTCTCGGGTCATTTAAATCAAGAAGGGCAAGCCCTAACCTATATATACTCCCTGAGGCAGTTTGTCTTACCCCATGGTACAGTATTAGCCATCCTTCACTCGTTTCTATTGGAGGTGGGCCAAGACCGATCTTATGGGCATCCCACCATGCACCATCTCTTGCCTCAAGGATTATTTGATGGTCGCCCCAATGTTTCATATCAGGGGAAAAAGAAAGCCATATATGACCTCTACCCTGAAAATATGTTGTAACGGGCCTATGAAGCATAATCCATCTTCCATTAAAACGCCTTGGAAATAGCGCAGCATCTTTGTCTTCAGGAGGCATAACAGGCCCCAATCTTTTAAAAGTTTTAAAATCCTTTGTTTCAGCGAGAGACACAAGAGGTCCTCCCCGTGAATAAGCAGTATATGCAATAAACCAGCTCTGTTTTTCCTCAATCCACATAATTCTCGGGTCTTCAATGCCCCATATCTCTTCAGGATGTGTTTCTGGCTCAGGCATCATCACTGGATGAGGCTCTATCTCCCAATCAGATATTCCATTTTTACTCCTTGCTATTGTAAAATGTGAAATACCTCTTAAATCTTCAACCCTTACAAGAAGGATTGTTTCGCCATTTACTTCGATAGCCCCTGGATTAAAAACAGAATTCACCTTATAAGGCCACGTACTTGCATCAAGTATGGGGTTTGCAGGATTTCTATGAAATAGATTGGCTTTTTTTATAAATAATTCTTTATCCATACGTTTACTTAAAACTCAAGGGGTAACTCAATTTTAGTGCCTTTTTTCTTTGCTTCATATGCAAGCTCATATGCCTCATCATATTGTTTTGCCACCTTTTCCCATGCAACAACATTTTCAAGATATCTCTTTAAATTTTCACCGAGATTAAATCTAAGTTTTTCATCACATGCCAATTTTATAACATTTTTTTTCAGCATTTCTTTTGTAGTGAATAAAAGCCCGCCTTCGCTCTCTAATGTCTGAGCCGTCAACCCCTCCATAGGTGCAGTAGTTATAAAGGGTTTGTTTAAGGCAATTACCCTTGCAAGGGTGCCCGATTGGGTCTCATCTGTAGATGGAATCACAATAAAATCGCACACTGCCATGACTTTATAATATATATCACCCCTTGGAATAAACTCATAATAATGGGCAAGCCCCTTTTTTGATAAAAACTCTACCTCTGCCCTGTATCTTTCATATTCCTTGAGGTCATTAATATCCCTCATGGCACCTGCAGCAAGTAAATCCCAGTGTTTTCCCGTCTCTTTCTCTATGATGAGGGCGATTTCCTCCCACATTGAGGTAAGTATATCCCATCTCTTATTTGCCTGTATCCACCCTACAAGCCCAACTAAATGTTCACCTATGTGTGGTAGACTTGAAAGGCCTATTTCTTCTTTTAATTTTGGTATTTCTTCAGGCCCCCATCTTTTATCCGTTCTTGCTCCGTGAGGCACAACCATTATATTTAAAGGAGTTTTCCATCCCCTTCCTGAAAAAGACCAATCAAGCCTCCATTTCTGATAGTGACATTTAAAGAGCACTACATCACTCATCTGACACATCTTATATACAAAATCTGCTTCAAAATCCCTCATTCGACCATGTATGGTATGGGGTTCAACCACAATGGGAAAATCACCAATTGCCTCCAGAAGCCTTAAAAAACCTTCATTTCCATCACCGATACCCCTTTCGTCGCAATATTCATATAAACCATACTCATGTTCAATATGTACTACATACGGTTTAAGCTCCTTTATCTTTTCAGCAACCCCCTTCCACCAGTTCCGTTTCGACAGATCAATTATGGGAAAAACACCTTCTCCAGCCCCATCAGTATGACTTATAACTATAACTTCCTTTCCAGGATTATTTTTCTGTATAAATTCTCTTGCTTCCTCGCAGAATGTGGCAATGCCACATAGTCTCGGCGGATAACTCGATATCATTACAATAGGTCTATTTCTGTCTTTCATTATACCCTCAGGGCTAACTTTTCATGAAAGTATTTTTCATCTTCACTATCTCCGTGTCTTGTATCCTCGCTTAACAGGGAATTAAGAACTTGCTGCTGTGACATGGTGAGATTTGCAAGGAGAAAGGCAATAACCGACTCAGCCCCTTGATTCAAATTAGGCCCATATGGAGTTAAACCATCATAACATGCACCTGTTGAAAAATCATAAAGGGACACACCGAGTCTATTTTTACCAAGAAACCAGTCAAAAGCGGATCTAGCAAGCTCGAGATATCTTTCATCACCCGTTACCTCATAGGCAAGGGCATATGTCTCCACAGCATATCCAGCCTCAATGGGTTGCTGATCATAGATGGATTTACCGTTTTCCTTCTCAAACCAGTTTCTATTTCCTACAAAATCAAAGAACACGCCATTGAAAGTATTTTTTGTTAAAAACTCAAGACTTTCAAGTCCTATTATTTTATATTCATAATCCTCCATGATTTTATATGTGAGAAGCATTGCCTGAGGTAATTTTGCATTACCATATGTAATTGAATCACTAAACCATGGCCATCCCTTTTTCTTTGATTCCATATATGCATCCTTCATGGATTCTGCGAGGATATGAAGAATTCTCTTTATTGCTGTAGCTCCACTGTATCTTTGGAGAAAATGATAAAAACCAGTTATAGCATAAGCCTTTGCTAAAGGGTGATGAAGATTTAGCTCCATTGTTGCTTTTTCAAACATTTCCTTTGCAAGCATCCTGAACCAATCTGATGGACCGAACTGAACTGCATAACCAAGACCCCATAATGCCCTACCAAGGGTGTCCTCACTTCCTTCGTCATCTAAAAACTTCCTCGTATAATCCATAAAATTATGAAATCTTCCATTTTCAAGCTGGGCATGTCTTAAAAAGGCTATATAAGTATTTGCAAGTTTTAAAAGGCTTTCATCTTTTAATTGATGATAAGCCATGAGCACAACAACAAGGGCACGGGCCACATCATCTGTAGAATAACCATACCTTCTATCTGGTACACAGTAAGATGAATGTTGAATAATTCCTGTATCATCAGTAAGCCTGAAGAGGTGCGACATATTTATCTCAGGTACAGAATCTTGTGGAACAAAACGGGTTTTTATTGAATATGCATCGGGTTTACTTTCGTATATACCCATAGCCTCTCTGAATACCTCTATATATTCCCTTGCAACACATTTCCATGTCATTCTTCTGCCAAACTCATAAGCCTTTTTTCTCATAGTATGTCTTTCCTTTTCATTTTCAATAAGGTCAAGAATTGCCTGTGCCATTTCTTCAGGATTATTAAAACCCACAAGTCTTCCCTTTCCACCTGCAAGCATTTCTTCTGCATACCAGTAAGGGGTTGAAATAACAGCCTTTCCCATACCCAAGGCATAGGCAAGGGTCCCGCTTGTTATCTGTTCTTTTGAAAGATAAGGCGTTATATAGATATCTGATGCACCTATAAACTCACATAACTCTTCAAGGGTTACAAAACGGTTATGAAAGAAAACGTTTTTTTCAAGCCCTAATTCCTCGACCTTTCTCTGAAGATATATACGATAGGATTCACCGTGTTGTTTTTTAACCTCTGGATGTGTTGCTCCAAGGACAATATAGGCCACATCGGGATATTTTTCTACAACCTTAGGTAATGCATAAATAACAGTTTCTATACCCTTATTAGGATTTATTAATCCAAAGGTCAGGATAACAAATCTTCCTTCAACATTAAACCTGTCTTTATAAAAGTTTGGGTCTACAAAAGGAACATCGGGTACACCATGATGTATAAAGCGGATCTTTTCTTCTGGTATCCCGTATACTTCCTGAAGGATTTCTATTGCTTGATGGCTCATAACTACAAGCCTCTGGGAAAGCTTTGCTATTTCGATAAGCACCTTTTTATATCCTTCTTCTGGTTTTTTGAGAACTGTATGGAGAGTTGTTACTACAGGTTTTTTTAAATTTGCAAGAAGATGCGTTATATATACACCTTGTTCACCACCGAATATCCCAAATTCGTGTTGAAGGGATACAACCTTTGCATTGGAAAGGTTTATATATTCTGCTGCAAGCCTATAATCATGTATCTGGTTCTGAGATATTTCAAATGAAACTTCCTCTGGATAATCATAGCCCTGAGGTCTATTATTCATGGCTACAACATGAATATGCCTATTTCCTATCTCCTCACTAATTGCATGAGATAAGTCACTTGTAAAGGTTGCTATACCACAATTTCTTGGGGGATAAGTGCTTATGAAATATATATCTCCACCAGGACTTGGTCTTTCAATACCCATTAGTCTTGTTGCCATTTGACACCTCCTCTGAACCCTTGATGAAAATTAATTTTAAACTTTCAAAAGTTCATCAGGTGTTATAAAAGGCAAAAAGATTGTATGTTATTTAATTTAATATAGTTACTCATATTTGTTCAGTCAAGAAGAGTGATTCCACAGAAAAAATATATCCATCCCTATAATAAATTTCGTATACAAAATTTCTTGACAAAAACGATGAAGGATAATATAGTTTGCAATAAAAATTTGTATACAGTATGCAAAAGGGGGAGCTATGGAGGATTATGAAATCTTTAAAAATTTAACCATGCTTTCTTTGGAACAGGCAACAGTATTGCCCTATCTATCATACAGGTTATCCTTAGATGGTGTAAGGGTGATACGCATGGAACATCCTGTGTATGGAGACCCGAACAGAAGGGTCGGTGAAAACAGACTCAATGAGGACAGGATGTATACCTATTTTCTTGCCATCAACTGTAACAAAGAGGCAATCACCCTCGATTTAGGCACACCAGAAGGGACTGAGATATTTAGAAAGCTCCTTGTTGAGTTGAATGTGGATATATTTGCTACAAATCAGCTACCAAGAAACTACAAAAAACTGGGCATTGATTATGAGACTATAAGCTCTATTAAAAAAGATATCATCTGGGTGGGACTCACTGGATTTGGACCTGAAAGCAATGAAGCTGCTTATGACCCCATACTCCAGGCAAGGGGTGGCCTTATGGAACTGACAGGTGATAAAAACGGGCCACCTTATGTGCTTGGTGTTCCATTGCCAGATATGGGCACAAGCGAACATGCCTATGGTCTTATCATGAAGGCCCTTTACAAAAGAGCTATGACAGGCGAAGGGTCAAGGATTGATGTGTCCATGTTCCAAAGCACAACCTCCTGGCTTACTGTACCCATTACACAGACAAAATCCTTCAATAAAAAAATCACAAGAAGGGGAAATACCCATGAATTCTTTGCACCGGTAAGTGTTTATAAAACAAAAGATAGTTACGTCTATATAGCCGTGGGTAATGATATACAGTGGGAAAGGATGCTCCAGATTGAAGGGTTTTCATCCCTTGGTAGACCTGAATATGCAAGAAATGAAGGCCGCATAAACGATGTGGATAATTTGAATAAGGCAATGGAAGAGATTACAAAAAATTTTACCACGGATGAACTTATCAAATTATTTACTGCTGCTACCATCCCCATCTCAAGGGTAAATACCATTGAAGAGGTTCTTGAAGACCCTTATGTAAAAGAAGAGATACTCACTTCCACTGATGAAAAGACAGGTGTAACCATATATCTTGCACCTCCTCCATTTACTACAAGTTTTGTGAAATCAAGAAATAGAAAATTACCATTCCCTCCCCGTTTCGGTGAACATAATGAAAAGATATACTGTGATGCCCTGGGATATACAAAAGCACAACTTGAAGAATTAAGAAAAAAGAAAGTCATTTAGTGGGTCAAATGAAATAGAGGATTAGATGGAATATATAGAGGATGCAGATGTCCGAAAGGGAAAATTTTTAAGAGAACAGGTGTATAAAAAATTAAAGACAACCATACTTGATGGGAGTCTGGCACCCAATACAAGATTAATAGAGGAAAAAATTGCCAGTGAAATAGGAACAAGTAGAACACCTGTTAGAGAGGCTATACAAAAACTTGAAAAAGAGGGGTTAATAAAGAAATTACCAAAAGGTGGATTTGCCGTAAGTAAGATCACAGAGGCAGACATAGAGGATGTATTTGGCATAAGGAGTGTCCTTGAAGGATATGCTGGATACCTTGCAACGCTTAGAGCAAAGGATGAAGACATTAAAGCCCTTGAAGAGATTGTGAAAAGGGAAGAAGAATGTATTGCTTCAAAAAAAATTAGTGAGATTATACAGCTTAACACAGAATTTCATGATAAGCTTTACAGAACAGCAAGAAGCGAGAGATTATACAATATCATAAACGACCTTAGGGATTATATCTATAGATTTAGAAGGTTAATCTTCAGTTTTGAAGGGATGGCAGAGGTTTCAATAAAAGACCATAAGGATATGATTGAACTCATGAAACTAAAAAAACCATCCCAGGTTGAAAATTTAATTAGAAAACACATCATCAGGGGTAAAAATCTCATTAAAAAGAAACTAAAAAAAGACCCTAAAATATATGGAAATAGTTGAAAAGATTTTAAACGGCAACGAGGCAAGTGCAGCAAAACTGATTTCTTTGATAGAGGAAGGAAAAGATGAAGGCTATAAAGCCATTTCCCTTTTGCTTCCTTATACAGGTGGTGCACACAGAATCGGTATAACAGGTGCACCAGGTTCAGGTAAAAGTACCCTTATTGATAAATTGGCCACAAATTTTTCTAAAAGAGGAAAAAAAATAGGCATAATTGCCATAGACCCAACAAGCACAAAAACAGATGGTGCCCTCCTTGGCGATAGGTTAAGGATGAGAGATGCAGAAAACATAGAAGGGATTTTTATAAGATCCATGGCCCACAGAGGTTATCCAGGAGGAATTGCAAAGGCCACTATTGGTACTATTTATATCCTTGAGGCATTGGGCAAGGATCTCTTATTAATAGAGAGTGTTGGCATAGGCCAGACAGAGATAAATATATCAACTGTATGTGACACATTGATAACTGTATTTACTCCTGATTACGGCGATGAAATACAGCTCATGAAGGCAGGGATGATAGAATTAGGTGATATCATTGCCATAAATAAATCCGATATGCCTGGTGCTTCAAATGCGCAACAAGACATAAAAGGTCATGTGAATACGAATAACAATACGACATGGGATATCCCTGTAATTTTGACACAAGCTCAGAAAGGCGATGGGATAGAAATGCTTATTGAAAAAGCTGAAAGCCATTTTAAGCATTTAAAAGAAAACAATTTACTCGAAAAATTAAGGTCTGAAAAATTAAAAAAGCTTATGCTTTCATTTCTCAAGGAAGAAATATGGGCTCATGCAATGAATAAATGGGCGAAGAAGAGTGAATTTTTAAACATCTTTGAAATGGTAGCAAAAAAGGAGATAGACTTTTATAAGGCAGTATCAGAGGCATCGAATCTAATTTTTCCTGATTGTTGATAAAAAACAAAACAGCTCTTTTGGAGGATTTTATGTCAGAAGATAAAAAGAAGATAAAGATTTTGATAGCAAAACCAGGCCTTGATGGCCATGACAGGGGCGCAAAAGTAGTTGCCCAGGCATTAAAAGATGCGGGCATGGAAGTCATATATTCGGGACTTCATAAAACCATAGACCAGATAATAAACATTGCAATCCAGGAAGATGTTGATTTTATAGGGCTTTCCATTATGACTGGTGCCCATATACCCATTACAGAGAAATTGATGAAGAGACTTAAAGAAAAAGGTATTGAAGATAAAAAGGTCTTTGTAGGTGGTGTAATTCCTCAAAAAGATATACCTAAACTTAAAGAACTCGGTGTTGCAGGTGTTTTCCCTGGTGGCACACCGCTTCGTGAAACCATTGAGTTTATAAAAAACACAGCAAAAACTGCTTAGAAGAGGAGGGGTTATGGCAGTAGCACGTTATATTAAAGACGAAAAAGACCAAATACTGGATGTTATATATGAATCGGGCATCCATGTTAAGCCTTGCTATACACCTAAAGACCTTGAGGAGATCGGTTTTGATTATGAAAAGGATTTAGCGGATCCAGGCCAATACCCTTTTACAAGAGGCATACATCCCCTGGGATACCGCTCACGGGCTTGGACGACAAGACAGTACACGGGTTTTGGAACCCCTGAAGAGACAAATGAGAGGTTTAAACTCATGATCTCCCATGGTCAGACAGGATTAAATGTTGCCTTCGACCTTCCAACGCAGATGGGATATGATTCAGACCATGAGATGGCAGAGGGTGAGGTAGGCAGGGTCGGTATGGCCGTAGATACCTTAAGGGATTTTGAAATTGCCTTTAAAGACATAAGACTCGATAAAATTGGCACAGGCCTAACTATAAATGCAGTGGCATCCATCATGCTTGCCATGTATCAGGCTGTAGCAGAAAAATATGGTTACGACCCAAAGGTGATATCTGCTACACCTCAAAACGATATATTGAAAGAGATGATAGGCAGGGGCGCCTGGATCTTTCCCGTGGAACCAGCAGTAAAATTAATAGGTGATACCATTGAATATTCCATGAAGGTCATGCCAAAAACAAACCCTGTTAGTGTCTGCGGCTATCACATAAGAGAATCAGGGGCAACACCTGCTCAAGAAATCGCTTATGCCATACTTATTGCCAATGCATATATAGATAATGTCCTTGCAAGGGGATACGATATAGACGATTTCGTAGGAAGGTTCTCTTTCAATCTCAATGTGTTCGGTAACATGTGGGAGCAGATTGCAAAGTTTAGGGCAGCAAGAAAGATCTGGGCAAGAAATCTAAAGGAAAGATACGGTGTAAAAAAACCACAGAATATGTTTTTAAGGGGCCTATTTGGTGGAGGCGGCTATGGCTTAACAAAGGCTCAGCCTGAAAACAACATCATGAGGGGTGCATATTATGCCCTTGTAGCAGCATTATCCGGTGCCCAGACAACAGCACTTTGTAGCTACGATGAGGCCTACACAATACCCACACCCCGTTCGGCTCTGATTTCATTAAGGACACTTCAACTGCTTATGGATGAAGTAGGCTTAAGGGATACCGTTGACCCCCTTGCAGGCAGTTATTTCATAGAGACAATTACAAAACAGATGGAGGAGAAGATAGAGGAAGAGATGTTCAAAATAGAAAACTATGGGGGCATCATAAAGGCAGTTTCAGATGGTTATATTCAGAGGATGGTGGCAAGACAGGCATACGAAATCGAAAAGGGTATTGAATCAGGAGAACTTCTAAAAGTAGGTGTGAATATCTATAAAGAAGGTGAGTCCATGGAGGTAGAACTCCACGAATACAACTATGAATCAGCTGAAAAACAGATAGAGAGGTTAAAACAGGTAAAAAGAGAAAGGTCTCAAAGGGATGTGGCAAAGGCACTACGGGAACTTGAAATTGCTACAAAAGAAGGAAAAAATGTGATGCCCTATCTTGTTGAGTGCTGTAAGGTCTATGCCACCCTCGGTGAGATGACAGATGTGTTCAGACAGATCTTCGGTGAATTCAAAGAGCCGAGCCTGTTTTAAAAATTGAAAAATATTCGGAGGTTATATGGATGAGAAGTATTTTCGACTTGGCTGTGATATAGGAGGTACTTTTACGGATTTTGTATTGATAAACGATAAAACTGGTGAGATAAAGACAGGTAAGTGCCTTACAACGCCTAAAGACCCTTCTGATGCAGTAGAGGAAGGCATAAGGGCCCTGGAGAAATCAACACCTAATTTTGTGGAAAAACTCGATGAAATCATCCACGGCACCACCCTTGTAATAAATTCCATTATCGAAAGAAAAGGGGCAAAAACAGGACTCATTACCACAAAAGGCTTTAGAGACGTCCTTGAGATAGGAAGGGAGATTAGATATGCACCCTACGACATATTTGCAGAATTCCCGAAACCTCTTGTTCCAAGAAGATTTCGTCTTGAGGTAGATGAGAGGATAAGAAGTGACGGAACAGTAATAAAGCCCCTTGACAGAGAAGAGGCGAGAAGCGTTGTAAAGAAATTGATTGACATGGGTGTGGAATCCATTGCAGTATGCCTTATAAATTCCTTTGAAAACCCCGTCCATGAAAAGATCATCGAAGAGATTATAAAGGAAGAGGCACCCTGGATATCCACTTCCATTTCTTATAAAGTATTACCCCAGATCAAAGAATATGAGAGGACGAGCACAACAGTAACAAATGCATATGTAAAGCCATTAACAGGTCGCTATCTTTCAAAGCTTTCTGATAGACTTTCCTCCATTGGGTTTAAAGGAAAACTCTTTATCATGTTAAGCAGTGGTGGTATCACCTCTGTTGAAACCGCAGCAGAATTTCCTGTGCGTATTATTGAATCAGGTCCTACCGCAGCAGTTATTGCAGGTCAATATTATGGTAAACACTTTAATATTTCTGAAATGTTCTGCTTTGACATGGGTGGGACAACAGCAAAATCCTGTCTTATTCAGAAAGGTGTGGCAGGTGTTGTCCCCACATTTGAAGTGGGTCGTGTGCAGAGATTCATGAAGGGTAGCGGACTTACAATCCAAGTCCCTGTAGTTGACTTAATGGAAATAGGGGCAGGGGGGGGCAGCATTGCAAAGGTAAGTAAGTTTGGCACCCTTCAGGTAGGGCCTGAAAGCTCAGGGGCTGACCCCGGACCTATATGTTATGGAAGGGGTGGAACTGAGCCATGCGTAACGGATGCGGATCTTCTTTTGGGTTACCTTGATGAGAACTATTTTTTAGGTGGTGAAATGAAGCTCGATAAAGAAAGGGCAATGCGTGGTGTGGAGGAAAAAATCGCCAAGCCCCTTGGCGTTTCATTTATTCAGGCCATATGGGGTATTCATGATTTGATAAACGAAACTATGGCAGCTGCAGCAAAGACGCACATTGCAGAAAAGGGTGGTAATCCAAAAATAGTTACAATAGCTGCATTTGGAGGGGCAGGTCCTGTTCATACATATGGTCTTGCAAAAAAACTCGAGGCACCTCGCATAATTGTTCCTCCCAATGCAGGTGTTGGCTCAGCCATGGGATTCTTCACTGCACCTCGTGCATTCGACCTTGTTAGAAGCCATAAAGTCAGCCTGAATCAGGTAGATTTTGCTGAAATAGAAAAACTCTTCAAAGACATGGAAAATGAGGCCCTTAAAATACTAAAAAAGGAATCAGATATTGAAATAAAGTTCGAACGTTCCCTTGATATGAGGTTTGTCGGTCAGGGTTCAGAGGTAAATATACCGGCACCTCAAGGAGATTTTACAACTTTCTCAAAAGACCTCATACGAAAACTATTCGATGATGTATACGAAAAGCTATATGGAAGGACATATCCTGATTCAGAGGTTGAATTTATAAACTTCAAGGTAAGGGCATCGCTACCTGAAAGACTCCTAAAACTTCCAAAGATTGAAAAAAAGAAGGGCCAGACATTAGAAGATGCTATAAAAGGAAAAAGGCCTGCCTATTCTCCTGTTGCAAAGGATTTTATACCCTATACTGTCTATGATAGATATAAACTCTTTCCTGATGCGCGCTTCAGAGGGCCTGCAATAGTAGAGGAGAGGGAATCTACCCTTGTTGTTGGAGAAGATGCCCATGTAAGGGTAGATGAATTCGGTTTTATCTGGATCGAGATCAAGGAGGTGTGATCATGGCAACTGTTTTTGACCCCATAACATTAGAGATCTTATGGCGCAGGCTCATTTCCATTGTAGATGAATCAGATTCAAGTGTGGCAAGGACAGCATTTTCAAGTCTACTGAGAGATGCCCATGATTATACATGCATGTTTACTGACAGGTTCGGTAGAGAACTCGCTCAAGGGACATTTGCCACCCCTGGACAATCAGGTGCCATGGCCTTAGGTATAAAAAATCTCGTAAACAAATTCCCACCAGATTATTATAATCCCGGTGATGTATTCATTACAAATGATCCATGGGCCCTTGCTGGACATCTAAATGATGTGTGCGTTATGAGCCCCATATTCTATAAAGACAAGCTCGTTGCATTTACTGCATGCGTATTCCATCATTCTGATATAGGGGGTAGGGTTGCTTCAGACAATCATGATGTCTTTGAAGAAGGCCTTTTCATACCTTTAGTTAAACTCTATGATAAAGGTGTGCTAAATCAATCTGTCCTTGATATGATTAGGTGGAATGTAAGGACACCTGAAGAGGTAATCGGTGATATAAGATCACAGATTGCTGCAAACTATGTATGCTCTGAAAAGATATGTCAGATGCTAAAGGAAAATGACCTTGAAAATTTAGATGACCTTGCAGACCAGATCATAGGTCTTACTGAAAAGAGCATGAGGGAGGAGATAGAAAAGATTCCACCTGGAGTATACCATGCAAGGGGTATAAT
>JAOAFK010000225.1 GCA_026416315.1 Syntrophorhabdaceae bacterium
GGAAGACCCTTGAAGACAATATAAAGATGCTTTTATCCCCTGATGGAAAATACACCATCAACAGACATGCATCAATTGTTATGGTAATGGACTATTTAAAGAACATAAAAAATATAGCATCCTTTCTTGAGGCTATAGAGGGTAATGTTCAGAGACAGGTGATGATTGAGGCAAAGATTGTGGAGGTGTCCCTCACAGAAGAAACAAGCGAGGGCATCAACTGGTCTGCCTTAGATATAAATATGAGATGGCTTAATGATTTCAGGTTGAGCATTGAACAGGCCTTTGTATCCCCACAGACGAGGTATTTCAATATACCGAGAATTGAGGATTTAACAAAGCTTCCAGCCCCACCCACAACATATTTCCGTTTTGGTGTAACAAGGGGTGATTTCGATGCCTTTATCGACCTTTTAAAGACTACATATAAAGTAAATTTTATCTCAACACCGAAGATTTCAACCCTTAATAATCAAAGGGCCGTTATCAAGGTTGCCCAGGATGATGTGTATTTTGACTACTCCTCCACATCAACCACTGCTGCCACCACATCGGGATTCACTACAAAATTTGTAACAGTGGGTCTCATCCTTGATGTAACGCCGCAAATAGACAATCAGGGCAATATCCTTATGAATATTCATCCAGTCCTTACAGATAAGGTGGCTCAAGTTGAGATGCCTGTTCCTGCAGGGACTACAGGTGGTAAGGCATATGTGCCCATCCTTGCTGTTCGTGAGGTGGATACCATTGTGAAGGTAAGAGAAGGTGAGACTGTAATCATTGCAGGCTTGATTCAGAATAAATCTGCCTTTAATGATGTAGGTGTTAAAGACTTATCGGACATACCTTTAATCGGGAGGCTCTTTAAAAAACAGGATAGAAGTATAAAAAAGACCGAGCTTGTCATATTTCTAACACCAAAAATAGTATACGGTAAGGAGCCAACATGAGCCTTATCCTTGATGCATTGAGAAAGGCACAGGAAGAGAGAAAGACTATATTTATAAGGCCTGAAAAGAAAAAGCACTTTATTTTTGAAAAACCGAGAAAAATCTTTTACTTCATACTTGCCGGAGGAACATGCCTTGGCCTTGTGATATTTTTCTTGCCTGTAACTAAAAAGACAGTCCCTGTCCATATCCAGCAAGCTAAACCTGAAAAGGGGTCCATAGCAATTCCAGAGAAAGCGATGAAAGTGACTGAAAAAAGGTCAATAAAAGATGATCCTCATAAACACATGGCCATGAGAAAAGATGAAGTAAAAGTGCAGAAAAATGATATTACAAGAACTGTTCAAAAAAAAGAAATCGGTATTTCAACTGAAATTTCAAGGCAAGAAGCAAAGCCTATTTCTTTGGTTCAAGAAAACCAGAAGGTTAATATAAAAAAAGAAGATGATGCCAATATTGTAAGGATGTTTAATCAGGCCTTATCAGAGGCTGGAAATGGAAGGATAGATGAGGCAAAGAAATTATATTTGAAAATCCTCGAAGAAAGACCTGATTACATAGACGCATTGAATAACCTCGGTGTGTTAGCGATGATGCAGGGTAATTCGAAAGAAGCCCTTTCATATTACAGAAAGATCCTTGAGAAATCACCACATTATGGAAAGGCATATAATAATATGGCGCTCATTCTTTTAAAAGAAGGCGACAGAAAACTTGCAGAAGAGTATTTTAGAAAGGCCATAGAGATTGACAGAGATGCCATAGAGGGATATATAAATCTTTCCGCCCTTCTGCGTTCTGAAAAAAGATTAAAAGAGGCAGAAAAATTGCTTGAACCACTCATTAAAAAGGGTAAAGAAGATCCAGGTTTATATCTCACATACGCAGTGATAAAAGATGAGGTCGGTGATACAAAAGATGCCATTGTCTATTACAGGCAGTATTTACGTTTAGCAGGAAGATCTGAGGAAAGAAATAAAGTGCTCGAGAGGTTAAAAGTCCTTGAAGACAGAGATTTTACAAAAAGCCCTTAAGGAAGGGATATCAAAGGGCGTAAAAAGCATATTTTTTTTCCCCGAATTCCCACCCCTTGGCAACAAGAAAGGCATAGAAAAACTTGGTTCAAGGATTTTATCAAACAAAGACATAGATGATATTTTAAAAATAACCCTCACAGGCTGGCAGAGGGAGAGATTTGAGAGAGAAAAGGAGATAGATTACAGTTTTGAGGTAATAAAAGGTATCAGGTTTAGATTTGCTGCATTTTATCGGATGGGTCAGGTATCTATTGTGGCGAGGCCCATTCCTGTGAATATCCCATCTTTTGAGATGCTCGGAATTCCTTCTGTTATAAAGGATTTTACAGAATTAAAACAGGGTATTGTATTTATTACAGGACCTGCGGGTAGCGGTAAATCTACAACCATTGCATCCATTATAGATATAATCAACCAGAAAAAGGCCCTCCATATCGTAACCGTTGAAGACCCTATTGAATTTGTCCA
>JAOAFK010000238.1 GCA_026416315.1 Syntrophorhabdaceae bacterium
ATCACATATAATTCAGAGCAATTCAACCAAAAGATGATATGGAGATTTTTTTTATAAAAAGTTAAAATCAGTCTTATGAAAACCATAATCGCTTCGATTTTGATGCTTTTTTTGCCTTTTTTTGCCTTATCTAATACAGGCCTAATAATAGGTAGTGAAGGCATATATACCGTAGACAAGGGCGATACCTTAGAGCTTATTGCTTCAAAATTAGGGTTAGAAAAAAGAGTACTTATTGAAGACAATAATTTGGATCCGAAAACAAGACTTACACCTGGTATGAAATTAAAGGTAAACACAAAAAAGATCATTCCAAAATATGTTGAAAATGGCATTATAATAAATATCCCTGATAGAATGCTTTATTTTTTCAAAGATGGAGCCTTTGATGCTGCCTTTCCTGTAAGCCTTGGTATGCCTACAAAAATGGAGGAATTTGGGGATATTGAATGGAAAACACCAGAAGGAAAATTTAAGGTATTAGGTAAAACAAAGGACCCTATCTGGTATGTTCCAAAGTCAATTCAGATGGAGATGGAGCTTTTGAATAAACCAGTTGTGGAAAAGGTCCTGCCTGGCAAGGACAACCCATTAGGTAGATATGCCATAAGGACATCTCTATCAGGTTTTTTAATCCATGAAACCATATGGCCCACAAGCATTTATAGATATAGAAGCCATGGATGTGCGAGAATGTTACCCCAGCATATGGAAGTTTTGTTTCCAAAGGTTAAAAAAGATATGGAAGGAGAGATAATTTATAAACCGGTAAAGGTTGCGTTAATTGATAACAAAAAAGTCTATCTGGAGGTTCATAGAGATGTATATAAAAAGTTCAATAATCTGGAAGAAGAGGCAAAAAAAGAGATAGAAATTGCCGGGCTTTTAAACGTCGTTGACTGGGAAAAGGCAAAAAGGGTGATCAAAGAAAAAAAAGGTGTGGCTGAAGATGTGACGGATTACGAAAAAATAAAGATGGCTTTTAGGAAGAAAAGCATGTTGGAGAAGATAGCCTTTTATTTAAAAAATGTTTTCTCAAAAGGGAAAAATAGTAGAAGCGAGTAAAAAAATCAGAATTATTTAAAATTAAAAGAGGTGTGTAATGCATATATCAATTATAGGTAAGTCAGGGGTTGGTAAAACAACAATTTTTCGAGCCCTTTCGAGTACTGAGCAAGAACAAAGACAAATATCACATATATCCATAATAGATGTACCAGATGAGAGACTTGAAGGCTTATTTAATTTTTTTAAACCAAAAAAGAAAGTCCATGCAAGAATAGAAATTGAAGATACCCCTGTCCTAAGCCCTGAGATCTTTCAGAAAATTAGACAGTCAGATGCCTTTATCCTTGTTTTACCATATTTTGAAGCTCAGGAATCTGACCCTGCCTATGAATACAAGTCAATTATTAACGAATTTATTTTATCGGATATGGCTCAAATAGAGCAGAGACTCAACCGCATTGCCAAACAGGGAGAAAAAAAGGAAAATCCTGTGCTTCAATTTGAAAGTGAAATACTGGAACTCTCTCTCATGCACTTAAATGAAGAAAAGCCCCTTATAACCTTAACTGTTTCAGAAGAAGGAAAGAAGATCATGAGAGGGTTTCAATTTCTTTCGCAAAAACCCATGATGGTAGTATTAAACTGTTCTGAAAGCAGATTATATGATGCCATAAACATAGAAAATGCTTTTAAAAAAAAGATAAACCAAGACATACCTTGTATAGCAGTATGTGGAACATTGGAGGCTGAGATAGGATTAATGGATGATAAAGACAGAGATGATTTTATGTCAGAATACTCAATTACAGAGTCAATAAGGGGTAGAATAATAAGGCTTGCAACAGAAACACTCGGTTTAATCACCTTTTTTACCGTAGGCGAAAAAGAGTGTCGTGCATGGCATTTAAGAAAAGGTGAAACGGTGCACGAGGCTGCAAGGACTATTCACACGGATTTTTACAATAAATTTATAAGGGCTGAGGTCGTTAGCTATGAAGATTTTATAAAATACAATGGCTTTGCTGGATGTAAAAAAGCAGGCCTTTGGAGGCTTGAAGGAAAATCGTATATTGTAAGAGATGGAGATATAATAACCATAAGGGCAGGTGCCTAATTCCTTGACAAACCATAAAATTCCATGCTAATCAAATAAAAATATGCTCGGTTTTACTGATATTATTATTTTTATCGGATATATTTTGACCCCTGTTTCTACCCTATTTTGTATCTTTTATGGATTATTAAACTGGAATAAAGGTATAGAAGAGAAGGATGGAGATTATAGAGAAGAGATCAGATGGGAGAAGGAGGAGATGGAGCTTATCGAAAAGCTACCTTAAACAATGCTGTATCTCATCACATTTATACTAATCTATCTTGCCATAATAATTTATCTCAGTTATTTAGGTTTTAGAAAAACGGTCAGTGTTTCTGATTATCTCTTAGCTGGTCGCCAGGTTCATCCTGTTATTATGTCGTTGAGCTATGGCTCAACCTATATTAGCACCTCTGCTATAATAGGTTTTGGTGGTATAAGTGCTTTATATGGTTTTACCATGTCTTGGCTTGCCTTCTTGAATATTTTCATTGGTGTATGGCTGGCCTTTGTGTTATTTGGAAAAAGGACAAGAAAAATGGGAAAGGCCCTTGATGCCCATACATTTCCGGAACTTTTAGGCAGAAGATACAATTCAAGGTTCATCCAGGGGTTTTCAGGGTTTGTGATACTTTTTTTTATGCCCATTTACACATCTGCCATTCTCATAGGTATATCGAGATTTATAGAGGTGTATCTAAATATACCATTTACTACAGCCTTGCTTGTTTTTCTTCTTATAAATGCATGTTATGTGATATGGGGAGGTTTAAAGGGTGTACTATATACATCTGTCTTCCAGGGCACAATTATGATTGTGGTCATGGTTATAGTGGGTATAACAACTTATATCTCTGCTGGCGGTATGATCAATGCCCATAGAGAACTTGCCTCATTAACACATATTATACCTAAGGAGTTTATTTTTAATGGTCATAGAGGGTTTGTTTCATTTCCGGAATTTGGTTCACCTGTTTGGTGGTCAGTCCTTACGACCTTTATATTAGGGGTGGGTATAGGGGTTTTAGGCCAGCCTCAGCTCAATGTGAGATTTATGACCCTTAAATCAGACAGAGAATTAAACAGGTCCATACCATTTACAGCCATGTACATTCTTTTTACAACAGGGATTGCCTTTGCAGTAGGTGTAACTACAAATCTCATTTTTTATAAAGATTTAGGACTATCGTCCATTGAGGTAGTAGGAGGGAATGTTGACAAGATCATTCCCCTTTATATAGATCGATTCTATCCCCAGTGGTTTGTGGCAATCTTTCTTGTTTCCCTCATGGCAGCCGCGATGAGTGCCAATAGTGCACAGTTTCATGCTTTAGGGGCATCTTTAAGTAGAGACATCTTCGAACAGGCCATACTTAAAGGAAAATCTGTAGCAGAAACCACAATTGTTACAAGGATTGGTATTGTATTCAGCATATTCGCCACCCTTATTCTGGGGTTACTGATGCCTGAAGGGACTGTTGCAAAGGCAACCGCATTTTTTTTCGGTCTGTGTGGCTCAACCTTTGTACCTTCATATTTTTTCGGATTATACTGGAAAAAGGCAACAAAAGCTGCTGCAAAAACAAGCTTATTAACAGGGTTTTTTTCATTCCTTTTATGGACTGTTTTTTTTCACGAAAGTGAAGCAAAGATGCTTGGCATATGTAGATTCATTTTTGGGATAGATACTCTCGTGGGTCATCCCTTCCATGTTATTGACCCACAGATAATTGCCCTTCCCTTATCATCAATTGTTTTTGTTATTGTGTCATTTTTTACAAGGCCTGTTGATGAAGATGTAATACGGAAAGCCTTCAGGCATATATAAAAAACCTGTTATATTCAATCTGGGTTTTGTTTAATATGACTGGTCTTTTTGATGATGTTTTTTGTCTTGATTTTTTGCCATAGAAAGTAAAAAAGGGCAATAACGATGCCCGAAATTACTGAAAGAAATATCACAATTGTCAGGGAGGCCTCAAAACGCCAGAACAAGAAAGTTATCGTAACAGGTGTTGCATTCTGAATGGAAAAGAATATGACAAACAAAACAATTATGATTAATAATATAAGGGAAAACATATAAGGATCCTATTTTTCATTCCGTTCACATTATTTTGACAATCTTTTTATGCTATTATAAAATTTAAAAAATGTGGTGTAAATCATTTTTTATTTCTTTTTTAATACATTCTTTGCTAATCGTGATGCTTTTTTTGTTTTCTGTCAAAATGCAAAAGGCGATTGACTATATCACCGTTGATTTCACAACAATAACAGCTTACCCTAAAGTCAATATGGGCGATTACGGAGGATCCTCAAAAGGTGGAAAGAGAGCTAAAGTATCAGGTGGTAAACAACAAGTTATGGAAAAAAATAGACATCAGTTTTTAGAAGCTCAAGATGTAGAAAAATTAACAGCACCTCCTTTTGAAAAAAATGAACTCTCTCTTAATCCTATCAAAGGAGAAAGTGTTTTAGAATCCGGTTCAAAGGGTGTCACTGAAACTCATGGAGGTGGGGTCGGACTGGCTGGTTATGGACATGCTGAAGGCCGACTTGGCACGGTGATGGGCATCGATGGAGCAGGCACAGGAATTGGAGGAAAAGGTGGTGGGTTTGGATATGGAGGTACAAATGTTTCTGACTATGCATATTTAAGAGATATAATTGTAAAAAATATTACATATCCTGAAAAGGCCAGAAAGATGGGCTGGGAAGGCCGGGTCATCCTTTCTTTTGCAATAAACGAAACAGGCACTATAAATGAAATAAAGATATTAAAAAGTTCAGGCTACCCTCTTCTCGACGAGGCAGCAAAAGAGGCACTTTTGAAAATAGATAAATTGCAAAAAAGGCACGAACGTTTGATTGTGCAACTGCCTGTTGAATTCAGACTTAAATAGCCTTATTCTTCTATCTTTTCATCTTTTTTCAAGATAATGGAAAGACCAATATAAACTATGATTACCCCTAAGGCAACGATAAATCGATAAGGTATGCCTATATTTTTATCAGAGATTCTTATATAAATCTTTAACGCAAGAAGGTTCTTTATAAATCCTGCACCTGCCTCATATCCTGATGTGAAAAATAAGAAAATAAGAGGGATAATTATCCCAATCACAATAAAAACTATGCCTTTTTTGACTTTTTCTGACACTTTAGTGGATAAAAAATTTTGTTTATAAATTTTTAGGGGGCTCTTTAAAGAGCCCCCTAAAAATGCTATCCCTGTTTTTTAAATTCTTTTTCCATTGCCTCTTTTGCAGGTTTTACATATATATCTCTCAACTTTGGTTTTTCAATCTTTCCAGCTGGGTTACGTGGTATCGGGGCATATATGATCTTTTCAGGCCATTTGTATTTTGCAAGACCTTTTTCTTTTACGAATTCAATGACCTCTTCGTCTGTTAAGGTCTCACCTTCCTTTGTCTGAATAACGGCCATTACTATCTCCACGAGCCTTGGATGTGGATAGCCAAGCACTGCCACATCCTGGATCTTTGGATGTTTACGGAGAACATCCTCAATCTCTGCAGGGAATATGTTCTCTCCACCCCTGATGATCAAGTCTTTTGACCTGTCTGCGAAAAAGATAAAGCCTTCTTCATCTTTATATCCTAAATCACCTGTGTACAACCAGCCATTTTTAATGGTCTTGGCAGTCATTTCAGGGTTAAAGGCATACTCTTTCATAAGCCTTGGACCTTTTATTACAATTTCACCGACCTTCCCAGGGGGCAACTCATTGCCTTCACTGTCCACTATCTTTGCCTCCATAAAGACTGTTGCCTTTCCGATGGAACCTGGTTTTCTCATGATATCTTCATCATAGCAGTTAGTAAGACCACCACCACCACCTTCTGTGATGCCGTAGATATTACCTATGGCGAGATTTGGGAATATCTTTTTTGTGTCTTCGAGAAGTACATATGGCACAGGCTGGGCACCTATTTCAATATGCCTCAAGGCAGAAAGATCATATTTTGATAGGTCGATCTGGCCTGATTTTATGGCATTTATTACATCAGACCATGTTGGGACTGTATTCCATCCGCCTGTGCATTTTTCATCAGCAATGCTTCTTAAATAGTATTCAGGCTGTAATTCCATGGGCATGAGCACTTTACCTGCTGCTATATAGCATGGAAAAGATAAAAATAACGTGCCACTGTGGTAGAATGGATGGGGTGCAAGGTAGACGCTACTGTATCCTTCATTGTATGTCAATGCATTGCCTATACCTATATAGAAAAGGGACTTATGTGTGTGGGATACAGGCTTTGGCGCCCCTGTTGTACCAGAAGTGAACATAAGTTCTGCCATATCATCGTCATCTGTTTCAACACAGACAGGTGAACCATCACCCTTCTCTAATATCTCATTATATGACTTTACACCTGGTAGTAAATTGTTTCCAAGGCAGATATAATATTTGCAATAATCCATGTCTTTCATAATGGGTTCAACCCTTGAATTGAACTGGTCGCCAAAGATAAATACCTTGCATTTCGTAACATCCGCGGCATATTTTATATCCGAACTTGCAAAACGGAAATTAAGTGGCGTAACTGTTGCACCTGTTTTTAAAACACCTATGTAGCTTGCATACCACTCCATGCAGTTCATCATCAGATGAAGCACTATATCACCCTTTTTGACCCCACATTCTTTCATTAAATAATTTGCAAGCTTATTTGCTTGGTCGTCAAACTGTTCCCATGTGAGGCTTCTTCTCAATCCCTTTGAAGGATAGCTTTCGATGATGAACTCTCTTTTAGGATACTTGCTTGCATTTAAACCCGAAAACATTGCAAAATTCATAACCCCCTACCTCCTTGTCAGTCTTTTTTGTTATTGCTTTATGATAGTTACCATGATAAACTGATATCCGACAAGTTGTCAATATTATTTTTTTAAAACAAAAGCAGGAGGGGTAAAATGGATATTACGATAGCTGAAATACTTGCAAGAAATGCACGGATGTATCCAAACGATGTGGCCCTTGTGGAGAGGATTCCAGCGGAAAAGAAAAGGTTTGAGATTACATGGAAGGAATTCGATTCAAAGGCAAATCAGTTTGCTAATGCCCTTGCCGCAAGGGGCATCAAAAAAGGCGACAAGGTCATTCATTTTATGATGAATTCTATTGACTGGCTTGTTGCCTATTTCGGGATTGTAAAAACAGGGGCATGGGTGGTTCCACTTAATTTTCGTTTTACAGCAGATGATGTAAAATATTGTTGTGATGTGGCTGAACCGAAAATTATTGTATTTGATGAGGAATTTACAGGAAGAATAGAGGCAATTAAAGATAAGCTTCCAAATGTAAAAAATTATATCTGCCTCGGAAACAATATACCATCCTTTGCAGAATCTTTTTCAAAGGTGGTGGCAGAATCACCGTCAACACCCCTTAATGTAGAGCTTTTTCAATCCGATGAATGCGGTCTTTATTTTACATCAGGGACAACAGGGCAACCAAAACCCATTTTACTTACTCACAAGAACATGCTCTGTGCATGTATAACAGAGAATGCAAATCATCATCAGACAAAAGACGATACATTTGTCCTTATCCCACCTTTATATCATACAGGGTCTAAGATGCACTGGTTTGGCAGTTTTATTGTGGGTGGAAAAGGAGTTCTTTTGAAAGGTGTTTCTCCAGAATGGATCTTTGAGGCCATAAGTGAGGAACAGGGTACCATAATCTTTCTTCTTGTGCCCTGGGCACAGGATATACTTTTGAAACTTGATAGCGGTGAGATAAAGCTTGAAAATTATAAGCTTGACCAATGGAGGCTCATGCATATAGGTGCTCAACCTGTGCCACCAGCATTGATAAGACACTGGAAAAAATATTTTCCCAATATGCAGTACGATACAAATTTCGGTTTAAGTGAATCCACAGGACCGGGCTGTGTCCATTTAGGGATTGGTAATGAGCATAAAATTGGTGCCATCGGAAAGCCTGGGTTTAACTGGGAAGCAAGGATAGTTGATGATAATGGCAATGATGTTAAACCTGGTGAAACAGGGGAATTGGTTGTCCGTGGAGATGGTGTGATGCGTGAATACTACAAAAACCCTGAGGCCACAGCAAAGACAATAAAAGACGGCTGGCTCTATACAGGAGATATGGCAAGACAGGATGAGGATGGCTTTATCTGGCTTGTGGATAGAAAAAAAGATGTAATCATAACAGGTGGTGAAAACGTCTTTCCTGTAGAGGTTGAAGATTTTATACACACCCTTGATGGTGTAAAAGATGTGGCTGCAATTGGACTACCAGATGAGAGACTCGGTGAAATTGTGGCTGTTATTGTAGAGGTTGCACCTGGCAAAACCTTAACAGAAGAGGAAGTATTAAAGCATTGTGAGGGATTACCCAAATATAAAAGACCGAGAAAGGTGTTTTTCGACACAGTTCCTCGTAACCCTACAGGAAAGATAGAGAAACCGAAGTTAAGGAAAAAATATTCAGGGATGGAAGAGGCATTTAAAATCTGAAAAATCTGATATAATATGCGAGGGAGGTTTATCCTCCCTCAATGTTATACCTTATGAGATGTGTTATGTTTTCTACACCCATTGAAGAGATTATAGGTTATGAATTTAAAAACAAAGAATTGTTGGAACAGGCAATAACACATACCTCTTTCTTCAACGAGAGAAAAGAGATACGAAAATCAGATAATGAAAAGCTTGAATATCTTGGTGATGCCATACTTAACTGTATTATCAGCATATTTCTATATAAAAAATATAAAGATAGGCATGAAGGTTTTTTAAGCAATGCCCGCTCATGTCTTGTAAGAAGGGAAACTCTCACAGATATTGCAAAAAAATTGGATCTTGGTAAGTATTTTAATTACGGTAACGGTGATAATGGGGTGCCCGAGGAATCAAAGGTTTTATCAAATATGATTGAGGCATTAATAGGGGCTGTGTATTTAGATGGAGGTATTGCAAAAACCAAAAAGGTAATAAAAAAACTGTTTGATCCGTATTTTACAGATGAAAAACTTTCAGAAAAAAGTCCGAAAAACATGCTCCAGGAATATACACAGAAAAAATGGGGAATCCTGCCTAAATATAAATTTACAAGGAAGATAAAAAATGGATTTGCCGTAAATGTTTATCTCGGAAACGAATACAAGGCAAAAGGTATTGGAAAAACAAAAAAGGAGGCAGAGCAAAAGGCTGCAAAGGCCATGCTCGATTTGTTAAATGTCAGATAAAGTTTTAGAAGAAAAAGAAGAAAAAGAAAAGGAAATCAAGCAACCAGAAAATTTTGTTGTATACGATTCAAAAACCCTTCTATTTTCAAGGCAACACCTCTGCATTTATCTAAGAGAGTTATACGATTTGGCTGATAAAGAGATGGAAGAAGCTAAGCAGAGGGGAGATAAAGCAGAGAATAGATCTGAGGATGAGGCATGAAAAGATCCCTTGGCGGAAAAACTGTTGTGCACCCTGCACCTGCATTTGTAATTGGAACTTATGATAAAAATGGCAGACCAAATGCCGCAACCGTTGCCTGGGGTGGTATATGTTGTTCAAATCCTCCGTGCATCTCTATTTCATTGAGAAAGGCCACATACACCTATGAAAATATAATGGAAAAAAAGGCATTTACGGTTAATATTCCTTCGGAAAGATATGTAAAGGAAGTAGATTTTTTCGGGGTTTATTCTGGTAGAGACAGGGATAAATTTTTAGAAACAGGACTTACACCTGTTAGGGCAACAACAGTGGATGCACCATATATTGAAGAATTCCCTTTTATTCTCGAATGCTCGCTGCTCCATTTTATTGATTTAGGTCTGCACACCCAGTTTATAGGGGAAATCAAGGATTTAAAGGCAGATGAATCTGTGATTTTAAAGAACAACTTAATTGATATAGAGATGGTAAGACCTATTATCTATGCCCCTGAATTGAGAAAATACTTTAGTCTCGGGAAATTTCTTGGAGATGCTTTTTCTTCAGGTAAAAAATTAAGCAAAAATAAAAGTTGAAATCTCACATATTATTCAAAAAAATGGGGGATTTTACCCCCTGGTTGGCCTATAAAATTTCTACATTTTTTACTTGTAGTTAATCATCAATTACTTACAACCCTTAATTGATTTTTTATCCTGTTGTTGGAATCCACATAGACCTTTTTGGGCTGAAAGGTTGCCAGTTCTTTTTCATCATAGCTTGCATACGTAACAATTATTATGAGGTCATCTTTTTTTGCCTTGTGGGCTGCTGCGCCATTAATGCATATAATGCCTGAATTCCTTTCCCCTTTGATAGCGTATGTGGTAAAGCGCTCCCCATTTGTTACATTATATATCTGCACCTGTTCATATGGCAGAATGTCTGCCTGTTCCATTAGGGCTTCATCTATGGTGATGCTACCCTCATAATGAAGGTTACTCTCTGTAACCCTTGCCCTATGGATCTTTGATTTCATCATGACCTTTAACATGATTAAACCTCCAGGATTGTATTGTCGATGAGCCTTGTCTTTCCGACAAAGCATGCCACGGCATATAAAGCCTTATTTTTTATAATGTCCAACTCTTCAAGGGTTTCTGTATCCGTTATGCTGATATAGTCAATCTTGATGCCTTCTTCTGATTCGAGGATTTCTCTTGCCTTTTTCCTTAAGGTCTCTGCGTTCCTTTCACCGTTTTTGAACATATCTTTCAGGGTTTTAATGGATTCATAGATTTTTAACGCCTTTTTTCTTTCATCTTCAGTGAGGTATGTATTTCTTGAACTCATGGCAAGGCCATCTTTTTCTCTTACAGTGGGATATGGAATGACCTTAAGATCCATATTTAGGTCCCTTACCATTCTTTCTATGATTTTGAATTGCTGGTAGTCCTTTAAACCAAATACAGCATAATGGGGTTTAACAATATGAAAAAGCTTTGTTACAACTGTTGCCACACCGATAAAATGTCCCTTTCTTGTCCTTCCACAGAGAAAATCTTCAAGGCCCCTCACCTGAACATATGTGGAGTAACCATAAGGATACATATCCTTTGCTTCGGGATAGAAAATGATATCTGTATGCTCCTTTTCGAGAAGAATTCTATCTCTTTCAAAGTCTCTGGGGTATCTGTCGAGGTCTTCATTGGGTCCGAATTGCGTTGGGTTTACAAAGATGCTTACAACAACCACATCGCTTAATTCCCTTGCCTTTCTTACAAGGCTTAAATGTCCTTCATGAAGGTAACCCATGGTGGGGACAAAACCTATTGTTTTTTTAGAGGCCCTTATCTCTTCTGCTAAATTTTGCATCTCATTTATGTTTTCTATTATCTTCATGTTCTTTCAATGGAAAGAATGGCTGTCATCTGGAAATATGCCTTCTTTAACCTCATCCATATACGCTTTTACAGCCCTTGCTATTTCTTCTTTCAAATTTGCATATTTTTTTACGAATTTAGGTCTAAAATCACCTGATAAACCTAATAGGTCATATATGACAAGGACCTGACCATCGCAATCCGGTCCTGCACCTATGCCAATGGTGGGGATTTTAAGCATCTGTGTTATCTCTTTTGCAAGGTCTCGTGGCACACACTCAAGGACAATGGCAAATGCACCTGCCTCTTCAACAGATAAGGCATCCTGGATGAGCTTTTCTGCATCCTTTCCCTTCCCTTGAACCTTATAACCACCCATTCTGTGGATGGATTGTGGTGTAAGCCCAATGTGGCCCATCACTGGAATATCTATGTCAACGATTGCCTTTATGGTATCCTTCATATTTTGCCCACCCTCGAGCTTCACTGCTTCCGCAAGGCTTTCCTTCATCATTCTGCCGGCATTTCTCTTTGCCTGTTCAATACCTTCCTGGTATGACATAAAGGGCATATCAATTATTACAAGGGCATTTTTTGTGCCTTTTACTACAGCCTTTGTATGGTGTATCATCTCTTCAACAGTAACGGGTATTGTATTGGGATAACCAAGCATTGTTGTGCCTACTGAATCTCCCACAAGGATCATGTCAATGCCTTGCTCATCTAATATGGAAGCCGTGATATAATCATAGGCAGTTAGCATAATAAGTTTTCTTTTACCTTTTTGTTCCTTTATATAAGGCACTGTAATATGTTCCATAAAATTACTCCATAATAAAAAAACCTCCTGAACACGGTTCAGAAGGCTTATATTCTTTATCCTTCCGTCTCGGTCCAGTCATCTTTTTGGATCCAAGCGGTTTTTTTACTTTAATATTCAATCAAAGCTATATATCTTTGTCAATAGTTTTTTAATTTTTATTTTTACGCTGAAAACATATAGATTTTTAAAAAGAAATACTGTAAAATTTTAATCAATCGGGGCGTAGCGCAGCATGGTTTAGCGCACTTGCTTGGGGTGCAAGAGGTCGCAGGTTCAAATCCCGTCGCCCCGATTTAATAATTTTATACCTGAAAATAAACCTCAGATGTATATGGTGAGACATTGCTTATCCTCTTGTCAAACGACGACGGCATTCATTCCGAAGGGTTAACCACTCTAAAAGAAACCCTTGAAAAATATCATGATGTTATTGCGGTAGCGCCTGAAAAGGAAAGGACATGTATAAGTCATGCTGTTACCATTCATAAACCTTTAAGGATTAAAAAAATAAATGATAACACTTATTGCACAAACGGAACGCCTGCTGATTGTATATGTCTTGCTTTAAATAAGATTTTACCAAAAAAACCTGATTTAATTATATCGGGTATAAATAAAGGACCCAATATGGGTCAGGATGTCCATTATTCAGGGACTGTGGCTGCCGCAAAAGAAGGTGCCCTTATGGGCATTCCATCTATGGCGGTATCCATTTCGGCAAGGGAACATTTTTATTTTAAGGATGCGGGAGAGGTTGTAATGAGATTATTAGGATTGTTAGGTAATACCCTTCAAAAGACCTTTAAAGATGTTTTTTTGAATGTGAACATACCTAATTTGCCCTATGATAAAATAAAAGGTTTTTTGGTGACAAGGCTTGGAAAAAGGGTATATAATGATATTGTTACAGAGAGGATAGACCCAAGGGGTAATAAATATTACTGGATAGGTGGGAATGGCGATACATATGAAAAGTTAGATGGAAGTGATTTCATTGCAGTAGAAAATGGTTATGTCTCTATAACACCAATAACTCTTGATATAACAAACAGTGATTATATAGATGTAATAAAAAATTTTTTAAGGAGGTTCTTATGAAGGTTACTCTTTCGGTAATCAAGGCAGATATAGGTAGCATAGGTGGACACATAAAACCAAGTGAAAGGTTAATAAAAAGGGTTGCAGAGTATATAGAGGATGAAGGAAAAGGGATTATAAGTGATTTTTTTGTTTCCCATACTGGAGATGACGTGGCCATATTATTTTCTCATTTTCACGGCGTTGGCAATGAAGCAGTCCATAAGCTTGCCTGGGATGCCTTTGTAGCAGGCACTGCTATTGCAAAGGAACAGGGGCTATATGGAGCAGGACAGGATTTGCTAAAGGATGCGTTTTCAGGCAATGTCAAGGGAATGGGGCCAGCTGTTGCGGAGATGGAATTCGAGGAAAGACCGAATGAACCATTTTTATTATTTGCAGCAGATAAAACAGACCCTGGTGCATATAACCTGCCGCTTTACCTCGGTTTTGCGGATCCTATGTACAACTCTGGTTTAATCCTTTCACCTAATATGGAAAAAGGCTTTACTTTTCGTATTATGGATGTGAATTACACAGAGGGCGATAGAATCATAGAACTGAATACCCCAGAAGACTTATATGATATTGCAGCGCTTTTAAGGGATAATGAAAGATTTGTTATAGAATCCATTTATTCAAGAAACACAGGAGAGATAGGGGCTGTTGTGAGCACCACAAGACTCCACAACATTGCAGGTAAATATACAGGCAAAGATGACCCTGTTATGCTCGTTCGTGTCCAGGGTGCATTTCCTGCAACAGGAGAAGTGCTTGCACCTTTCAGCATAGGTCATTATGTAGCAGGTTTTATGAGGGGCAGCCATACAGGACCACTTATGCCCGTGAAGATGAATTCACCTGTATCATTTTTCGATGGCCCACCTGTTGTGGCATGTATGGCCTTCTGTGTCCACAAAGGGAAACTTACAGAGCCGGCAGATGCTTTCGACCCTCCTTATTGCTGTCTCTTATACACATCT
>JAOAFK010000240.1 GCA_026416315.1 Syntrophorhabdaceae bacterium
ATGGATAAAACCATTGCCGTTGTCATGGAGTTTATAAAACATAATCCAGAAGTGCTTTTAATTGTTACTTCAGATCACGGAAATTCTGGATATGGCATAAACGGAACAGGGCCAGAGTATAATGACTCTACAAAAGCCCTGTTTAACTACAATAATAAAGCCTCTTTTGAGTACATGATAGCCAAATTTAAAGGAAAAGATATAAAAACTGTAAGAGAGATCTTTGAAGGTTATACTCAACAATCAATATCACAGGAAGAAGCAGAAGAATTATATAAAAAAATTAACGAGCCCAAAAAATTCATAATTAATGATTTTGTCTATGAACCCGAGGCCACAATGGGTAGAATATTACTGAAAAGTATCTATGAGGCAGATGGTGATAATTCAAAGTTACCACCTATTATCAGAAGAGGAAACATTGGTTTTACGGGCACTAATCATACAGCAGAAGACCAATTAGTATTAATTTATTCAGCGCGGCCTATATCAATAAAGATGCCTTGTTATATTGATAATACAGAACTATTTAAAATCATGTGCCACTATTTTGGTATCAAGTATGAGAATCCAAAGATGGATCCTAAAGAAGCCCTATTATATATAAGGCCATTAAGTTTTGCCCAGTGGAGAGAACATTTAAAATTGCATATAATGTAGCATCTTTATTCGTGTTTTTCTTGTAAGGTCAATCTTTCAAAAGGCTAAAAAGATTGGTTATACCTACTCATGGTTAACATGGGAAAATTTTTCTGTTTTAATTCCATTGTCAAAAATTATATAATTAAAAAGTTTTTACGAGATGAGAGAGAAAAGCCTTTTTAGCACTTTTTATAAAAGACTTATATTCTGTCTATCCGCCCTTTTTATCATATTTATTATTACCCCAAACACAGCATATGCCCATAGGGTTTTCAAACTTCTTATTTTTGATTCCCAGGAAGGATATCCTTACAATGAAGTAAGAAAATATCTATTTTTATCCCTTAAAGATTACGGTTATGAAGAAAATAAAAACCTCCACGTTAGGTTTGTGGCAATAGGGAATAATATTGAATACGGTGAAAAGATTTTGTCTCAGGAAGTAAAAAATAATTACGATGTTATCTTTGTCGGTGGTACTGCCGCAACCGTTGCAGCAAAGAAATCTATTTATGGCAAAATTTATCCTGTAGTTTTTGCCTCTCCAACTGACCCTGTAGGAATAGGGGTAATAAGGGATTTTAAAACACCTCCAGTCGCCAATTTTACAGGTGTATGCTATCCTGTCCCTGTTAAGGCAAGACTGAAGTTTATAAGACAACTTATGCCTAATGCAAGGGTATTCGGATTTATATATGCTGATATGCCTCAATCTCACAGCTATAAGGCATGGCTTATGGATTTGATAAAAAATGACCCTGAGTTCAAAGAGATAAAAATTATATTTAGGTCAGTCCCTCTGGTGCACGGAGAGTTAGGAGATGTGGAAATGGCAAATTTATCCATAAAGCATATAAAAGAACTCGACAATATCGTGGATGCATACATAAAGCCCTGTGATCAAATGGGCACGAGACGAAATTTCTCAGAGGTTGTATATAAGACTTCAAAAAAACCCCTTATCGGACTTGTTAAAGATGACGTTATGGAAAGATGGGGCGCAACAGCGGTGGTTTATCCCTCTCACGAAAGTATAGGTAGCCAGGCAGCAAGGATGATAAAGGATATATTGGAGGGTAAAAAGGTAAAGGATATTATACCTGAATGGCCTAAGACGTTTGGCTTTGCAGTGGATTTGAAAAAGGCCAAGAAATTCAGTATTACAGTGCCCGTTGAAATCTTACAGTTGGCTGGTGAAAATATTATTAAATAAGGTATCTCATGACCTTAAATAGAAAAATAATCATCATCACTGCAAGTATCCTTTTTGTTTCTCTTCTGACAGGCTCTATTGTAAATATCATATATTTCAAAAAAAATTATACTGAGGCATTGATTACAGGGAGCTATGGGCTTGGTTCAAGTCTGAACTCAGTGGTGTCAGAGCTTTTAAATCTTGGCTTGCCTCTTGACTCACTTTCAGGACTTAACAAAAAATGTGAACAGATAGTTAAACAGAACCCACATATAAGATATGCGGGCATAACAAACCTGGAAGGTAAAACACTATATCATAGCGACCAATCTATTATAGGTAGAGTTTTTACCGATGAAGTTGCAATGAGAAGTGTAAAGACTACAAAACCTTTAACGCAGATTTACAGGAGATTTGACGGTAATGTCTATTACGATCTGACACTGCCCATATTCGATTCTCAGAATACTCATGTAGGTGTAATAAGGCTCGGTTTCCCCAAAGAATTCATAGATGAAAAGGTAACAAAGGCCATTCTTCAAGTGATACTAAATTTCAGCATCTCTTTTGTAGTGATTATAATCCTATTGAACTATTTTATGTCCAAATTCATAACCAATCGTTTGGTCGAGCTTTTGAATCAGACCAAAAAAATAATGGATGGAAATTATGAAGAAACAATCCCTGTGTCCCAAAATGATGAGATAGGCTATCTTACAGAATCTTTCAATCAAATGTCTAAAACCATTAAAAATCAGATGGAAAGTATTGAGGCAGCAAAAGATGAGCTCGAGCGTAAGGTCATAGAGAGGACAAAGGAACTTGCTGAAACCAATAAAAATTTACAAAACGAGTTGATACAAAGAGAGAAAATAGAAAAGGCATTGCTTATTGCGAAGCAGGAGGCAGAGGCTGCCACTATTGCAAAGAGTGAGTTTCTGGCAAATATGAGTCATGAGATAAGGACACCTCTGAATGCAGTGATAGGGCTTACAGGATTGGCTCTAAAAACTGAATTGACACCCAAACAGAGGGACTATTTAAAAAAGATACAGTCAGGGTCCAATACACTCCTGAGATTAATAAACGATATCCTTGATTTTTCAAAAATAGAATCTGGAAAACTCGATATTGAGCAAACAGGCTTTTATCTCTCTGATGTATTGAATAATATTTCAAATCTGCTCTCAGATAGTGCAGCAATAAAAGGTATAGAATTTCACATACACAAATCGAGGAATGTTCCCAATAGTCTTATTGGAGATCCATTCAGGCTTGAACAGGTTTTGATCAATCTCACTACAAATGCCATAAAGTTCACAGAAAAAGGGGAGGTCGTATTATCGGTTAATTTGGCAAACAATATTGAAAGCAGCCTTAAAGAAAAATCATACCAATCCAAGCAGGCTCAAAAACACGTAACTATTAATTTTTCTATAAAAGATACAGGCATAGGTATAACAGAAGAACAGAGGCAACGTCTTTTTAAACCATTCATGCAGGCTGATGGATCTACAACAAGGAAATATGGCGGCTCAGGATTAGGCCTTATGATCTCTAAATCTATTGTTGAGGCTATGGGTGGAGAAATAGGATTTCATAGCGAATATGGTAAGGGTAGCACTTTTTTCTTCAACCTCAAATTTGATGTCCAAGAAGATAAAGCCTTTTACAAAAAAACTCTAACCTTACATCACTCTTTTAAAGGTTTAAGAGTCCTTGTAGTTGACGACAGTGCCACATCAAGAGAAATAATGAAAGACATACTTGAATCATTCGGCTTTGTGGTTGATACTGCAAACTCTGGTATAGAAGGTATTGAAAAACTTAAACTATCTTTCCTTGAAAACCCATATAGCATGGTTTTTTTAGATTGGAAGATGTCAGGCATGGATGGAATTAATGCAGCAATGAAAATAAGGAGTGAATCGGATTTAGAAAAACTTTCAATTATTATAATGACTACAGCCTATGATATGAAAAACATTACTGATGAGGCAAAAAGATTGAATATCAATGGCTTTATAACTAAGCCCTTTGAAGAATCCATGATATTCAATACAATTATGGAAGTGATGGGCACAGAAGGATTCACTCTTACTAAGAAAGAGCAAGTGGTTGAAAATATAGCATTGTATAAGACTCACCTTTTAGGCTCTCATGTCCTTCTTGCAGAGGACAGCCCCCTTAACCAGCAGGTGGCAGAAGAGCTTTTAGAGATGGTTGGTATAAAAGTTGACATAGCTGGTGATGGGGAAAAGGCAATAAAAATGGCAGTAGATGCCTTAAACAGTAAAGACCAATACAGATATGATTGTATACTTATGGATAACAGATGCCTAAAATGGATGGTTTTGAAGCAACCCGTCGGATAAAAGGTATTGATTCACTGAAAGACCTACCAATCATTGCTTTAACAGCCCATGCAATTAAAGGAGATAGAGAAAAGTGTTTATCTGCTGGAATGAATGACTATATTACAAAACCTATCAATAGTGAGGAATTTTACAAGACTTTGATGAAGTGGATAAAACCTAAAAAGATGATGACCTCAACCAGTGAGGATTTTATAAAAGTCAGTGGAGATGAAATCATTGAGCTGCCAACTAAAATTGAAGGGATAGATATAGATAAGGCTCTAAAGAGAATGGAAGAAAATAAAAAGATGTATTTAAATTTGCTACGAATATTTCTAAAAGAATATGAAAACGAAATAAACAGAATAAAACAACTTCATGATGATAATGATGTGTCTTCGCTAACAAGAATTGTCCATTCCCTAAAGGGTGATGCAGGCACAATCGGCGCCTTTAACCTTCAGAAACAAGCGGAAACCATTGAAAAAACAATTAAGGCAGGCGGGTATATCGCTGATACCATTGCCGAAACAACATCAGAACTCCAAATAGTTTTAAATTCCATAAAAAAACTTCTTAAAACAATTGATATGGGTGCCCAGGCCCATATCACCCAGGTACCTGATAAAAATATCGAGGATATTACACATCATATAAACAGACTTTATAAAATGTTAAATGAGGGAAATTTTGCAGCAAAAGACCTCTTTGAAGAATTAAAAGTCCATATATCTAATATATCTCAAATTAAAGGAGATTTGACCCAACTGGAAGAGAAGATATATTCCTTTGATATGGATGGGGCAATCAATGTGCTCTGTAATATAGCTGATAAGTTACAAATAAGGGGGATTGGTTAAAAAATGGAAGAACAGCATGAAAGACAAAAGATTCTAATAGTTGATGATAAGCCATCAAATATTATGGTACTTGGTGAAGAATTGAAAAGAGATTATGACATATATATTGCTACAAATGGTGAGATGGCTATAAAAAAAGCAATTTCCAATCCACCGGATTTGATTTTGCTTGATATAGTCATGCCTGGAATGGATGGATATGATGTATGCAAACAATTAAAGGAAAATGAGATAACAAAAAACATACCAATTATATTTATTACAGCAAAAAATACAGATGAAGATGAGGCAAAGGGTTTGAGCATAGGAGCAGTAGATTATATTACAAAGCCCTTCAGTATACCTATAGTAAAGGCAAGGGTTAAGACACATCTTGAATTGAAAAGAAAGACCGATATCCTCGAAAGCTTATCTTTTAGAGATGGATTGACAGGCATATTCAATCGTAGGCAACTTGAAAATGTATTGTCTAATGAATGGAAAAGGGCTGCAAGAAAAGGGGAGCCCATCTCGTTACTTTTTATAGATATTGACTATTTCAAGGCCTATAATGACTATTATGGACATGTTGCTGGAGATGAGTGTCTTAAGATGGTGGCCAAGGCCTTAACCACATCGCTTAGAAGGTCTACAGATTTCGTTGCAAGATACGGCGGTGAGGAGTTTGCAGTAATACTTCCTGAAACAGATATTGACAACTCTCTAATAATAGCAGAAAAGTTCAGAAACACTATCATAGAATTGAAAATAGAACATAAATTTTCAAAAGTAGAACCTTATTTAACTATAAGTATAGGGGTAGCAACTACATATCCTACAAGGGATTCAGAATATAAGCTCCTCATAGAGGTCGCAGATAATGTATTATACGAAGCGAAAAATTCAGGTCGAAACCGTATATGTTATCGCACGTTTTAAATGAAAATCCCTAAAATTTTTAAAATCCCTTAAAAGCATTTCATTATTAGTTTTCCGATGATTTTGAATTTTTTGAGGTTGCTGTATCATTTAAAAAATTGAACACACCTATTTTCTCTGTTATAATTAAATATAAATGAAAGAAAAAATTGATGAACTTATAAAAGAAGCAAAAGAAAAGCTTGTTGTGTCTTCTAAATCTGCAGAGGATTATGAGGAAAAAAAGGAATTTATGCTTGAGTTCGTTAATCAAGAAATATCAAAAAGACCTGACATAGCTAAACTGATCGGTGGAAATCCACTTCAGATGATGTATGATAACCATAGAAATCATGTAAATTTTATGGTCAATGTATTCAAGTATTCCCTTTTTGAGATGCTTGTAAAGATTGTTCCATGGGTTTATAAATCCTATCATAATCATGATTTCTCTTATGACTATTTTCCTGTTGAATTAAAC
>JAOAFK010000232.1 GCA_026416315.1 Syntrophorhabdaceae bacterium
GCCTTGTGTATACCGTACAGGATATCTTCCAGTGCCTCACCTTCACTGACAAGGGATATCACCTCTGATTCGGCAAATACGGTACAGATACTACTTATGGTCAGTTCTTTTTTGTATTGAAGGGAGATGTCACCGATTTTATCGAGATCAACATTTAATGCCTTTGCCATGACCTCGATGAATCTGCCTGTTCCAGCTGCGCATTTATCATTCATCTCAAATTCAACCACCCTGCCTTTTTCATCAACCCTTATGACTTTTGTATCCTGACCGCCTATATCTATGATGGTTCTTGCCTCGGGGAAAAGAAAGTTTACACCTTTTGCAATACATGTAATCTCTGTTATTGCCTGATTTGCAAAATCAGCCCTCTTTCTCCCACAACCTGTTGCAACTATATATGATAAATCTGACATCTGTTTGGATGGGTATGCAAGAACCTTTTCAAGGGCGATCTCGGCACTCTTTTTTGAATCAGCACCTGTTTGAACAATCGTATAACTAACAATACCTTTATCTTTTTCAAACAGAAGGGCTTCCGTTGTGATAGAGCCAATGTCTATACCGGCTACTAACATTTTATTTACCTCATTTATTCAATAACAGCAAGTACAGCATCAGCCTCAACTTCCTGTCCTACTGATACCCTTATCTCTTTTACCACACCTGTTACAGGTGAGACTATGGGCATTTCCATTTTCATTGCTTCGAGTGTTGCAATCGGATCATCTTCACTGACCTGATCGCCCACCTTAACTAAGACGTTTATAATTTTACCTACCATTGGAACCGTCACTTCTGTGGCCATTTTTCCCTCCTTAAATTTCTTTTATGCTTTTCTATAACCCAATGCAAACTGGGCAATTATCATCTTTTGAATGTTAGATGTTCCTTCTACAATCTGATAAGATTTTGCGTCTCTAAAAAATCTTTCCACAGGATATTCTGATGAGAATCCATATGAACCAAATATCTTAACTGCCTCTGATGCACAGAAATTTGCTGATTCTCCAGCATAATATTTTGCAATTGAAGTCTCAAAGGTATTATTTATCCCCTGGTCTTTCTGCCATGCTGCCCTCAAGACAAGCAGTTTTGCTGCTTCATGTTCTGCTACCATTCGGCCTATCTGTTCCTGAATCATCTGAAACTGCCCTATAGGTTGACCAAACTGTTCCCTTTCATTTGCGTATTTGCATGCCTCTTCAATACAGCTCTGGGCAACACCTACTGCCCTTGCAGCTGAACTCAATCTTGTGAAGTTAAGCATATACATGCAGATGGCAAAGCCCTGACCTGGTTTACCAACAAGTGCGCTCTTCGGAATCTTTACCTCTTCAAAGAAGATTTCCCCGGTAGGTGCGCAGAAAAGACCAAGTTTTGTGTTAATTGCCCTCTGAGTAATACCAGGTGTTTTAAAGTCGACTACAAAACAAGACATACCTTTATGTTTTGCTGCCTTATCCGTCATTGCATATACAATACCAACATCCACATATGGAACGCCTGAAATCCAGGTTTTTGTACCGTTTAATATATAACCATCATCAACTTCTACGGCTGTTGTTTTCATACTTGCCACATCTGAACCAGAATTGGGCTCTGTAATGGCAAAGCAGCCACCACTTGTTCCTGCAATAAGACCTGGAAGATATTGTTCCTTCTGCTCCTCTGTGCCAAATTTCAAAAGTACATTTTGAGGACCGTTCATCTGGAGATTGAAAGGGAGAGCCCATGATGGACTGATACGGGCCACTTCCATTGCCATGAGTGTTGCAGCCATATGACCTTCAGGTAATTCGAGTCCGCCGTATTTTTCAGGTGCAAGACATGCGAACATTCCCTGGTCGCCCATCTTTTTCAAGATCTCAGGACGGAATCTGTGTTCTTTTTCATCTTCTTCCATGGTGGGCTTGATATTCTTCACTGCAAACTCATAGGCCATTTTACGCATGGATTCTAATTCGTCTGAAATTTTAAAGTCCATATTTTATCTCCTTTCAAAAAGAATGTGAAACAATTAACAAATTGAATCAACTTATATTAACAAAAGGATGTTTTTTATGTCAAGCTATTTTTGTGAAAAACAAATGCTATTTTTTAATTATTGTCATGTCTAAAAGGATTATATATAATTTTAATTATGATATACAGTAGGGTTGGGGGGGTAAAAAACGGTTTATACATTACCGGTTTTGCATGGTCGCCTGTTTATCTTATAGATGGTGAGAATCCTGTTATCTTTGAAGCGGGTTTTCATTGCATGGCTAAAGTTTATGAAAAAGACATAAAGAAAATTATAAAGGATAAAAAATTAGAATACCTTTTTATAACCCATTTCCATTATGACCATTGTGGTGCTGCATCATTTTTTAAAAAAGCTTTCCCTGGGATTAAAATAGGAGCATCCCAGAGGGCATCTGAAATTATCAAAAGACCTAATGCCCAAGAGCTGATGAAAAACTTAAGTAAAAATGTATTTCGTATCATATATGCCATGGAGGGAATTGATAGGGATCTGCTACAGAATACTGACTTCGAGCCATTTGAGGTGGACATTATTTTAAAAGATAATGATACTATAGAGATCTCCAAAGATTTAACTGTTAAGATATTTGAAACGCCCGGTCATACAAGGGATATGCTGAGCTATTATATACCTGAGAGAAAAATCTTAATAGCCACAGAGACATCAGGATGCAGAGGGCAAGACGGTCATATCATCACTGAATTTCTTGTGGATTATAATAAATATATATCGAATTTAAAGAGATTATCAGAGCTTGATATAGAGATTCTATGTCAGGGTCATCATTTTGTTTATACTGGAGAGGACGTTAGAAAACATCTTAATGAGGCCATGGATGCAGCTTTGAGATTTAAGGAAGAGGTTATAGAATATCTGAAAAAGGAAGGTGGCGATGTGGACAGGGTGGTTGATATTATAAAACGCATTGAATATGATCCGAATCCTGGACCAAAACAGCCTGAAAAGGCTTATCTTTTAAATTTAAGGACAAGGGTTGCCCATCTTGCTGAAAAGTTTTTAGACCAAAGGCTATAAAAAGAAAAAAATTAATAAAATAGTTGACATAACTTACACAATAATTGTTATATATTGCCTACATGTGAAAAAATTATTTAACTGAGGAGGGATGTCATGGAAATCAAAACAATAGGGGTGATTGGCGCAGGGGTAATGGGAAATGGCATTGCCCAGGTGGCAGCAATGGCTGGTTACAACGTAATTATGAGAGATATTGAGGACAGGTTTGTGGAGGGCGGTTTAAAAAATATTGATAAATTCCTTTCAAAGACAGTAGAAAAGGGGAAGATGACGCCTGAACAAAAAAGTGAGATCATGGGTAGAATCAAAGGCACAACAGATATGGGTTTGTTGAAGGATGCAGATTTTGTAGTTGAAGTTGTGGTTGAGGTGATGGATGTGAAGAAAAAGGTATTTGCTGAACTCGATGAAATTACAAGAAAGGATGTTATACTTTCAACCAATACATCATCCATGTCCATAACAGAGATAGCAACAGCAACAAAGAGACCCGATAAGGTTGTGGGTATGCACTTTTTTAACCCTGTCCCCCTTATGAGACTTGTGGAGGTTATAAGGGGAATGCAGACAAGTGATGAAACAGTGGCAACGACAATAGAGCTATCAAAAAAATTCGGTAAAGAACCCGTAGAGGTCAAGGCTGACGTCCCGGGTTTTCTTGTAAATAGGCTCATGATAGCAAGTGCCATTGAGGCTATAAAGCTTTATGAATATGGAATTGCCTCAAAAGAGGACATTGATAAAGCAGCAAAGTTAGGTCTTAACTATCCTATGGGGCCATTTGAACTAATGGATTTAACAGGATTGGATATAAACTACCATGTGATGGATTATTTCTATAAAGAACTTCCAAAAGAATTGAAATGGGATCCGCCTGTTACCATTAAGAATATGGTAAAGGCAGGTCTCCTTGGAAGGAAAACAGGTAAAGGTTGGTACGATTATAGCAAGTAAAAAATTAGGAGGCTCGTATGGGCTATGAAACTATAATTCTGGAAAAAGAAGCACCTGTAGGCATTATAAAACTCAATAGACCCCCTGTGAATCCATTGAGTGTAAAATCATACCTTGAGCTTTATGATGCAGTCTGTGAATTAGAAAAAGATGAATCAATAGGTGCGATTATAATAACAGGTAGTGGAGAAAAGGCATTTGCAGCAGGGCTTGATGTCAAGGATGTCATGGGAAAATCAGCTGTAGAAACCCTTGATTTCCTGTGGAATGCACCGAGAAAAGCTTTTGACAAGCTTACCAGTATTGAAAAGCCCACTATTGCCGCAGTTTTTGGTCTTGCCCTTGGCGGCGGGTGTGAGGTTGCCTTATGTTGTGATTTAAGAATAGCAGCGGAAGATGCGGTAATAGGACTTCCGGAGATAAATCTCGGTCTCATTCCAGGTTCAGGTGCCACACAGAGATTACCAAGGCTTATAGGTGTCACAAAGGCAAAAGAGATGCTTTTTACAGGTGATACAATAAATGCCCAGGAGGCATATAGAATTGGCCTTGTTAATAAAGTAGTACCAAAAGATAAACTTATGGAAGAGGCGATGGCCCTGGCAAAGAAGCTTGCCTCAAAGCCAAGGGCTGCTTTGGGTCTCATAAAAAGGTGTGTTGACAATGGCATAAACATGGATCTTCCATCCGGTTTGACCCTTGAGATGGATTGTTTTGCCATAGCCTTTACATCAGAGGATGGAAGGGAAGGTATCAACGCATTTGTCGAGAAGAGGAAGCCTGTTTTTAAAGGAAAATAGGCAGGGTGATAATAAAAAAGCAGCTTATGGTTGAATTTAATTAAAAGGAGGAGTTTATGGCTCGAAAAGCAGTGATACTGGCAGGTGGCCAGTGCAAATGGGGTGTAAGAGAGGCACACCTTGTTGACCTTTTTCAAGAGGCTGCAAAGGCATGTCTCGACGATATCCCTACATTAAAACCAAAGGATATTGACGGATTGATTGTGGCCACATCCTATGCAGGAAGATGTTCGTTTCAGGTGAATACTGCACCGGTTATTGCTGAAAGATGCGGACTAAAACCCACATCTATCTGCACGAGATGTGACACACTATGTGCCGGTGGCTCAACAGGTATTATCCTTGCAAAAGGTCTTGTTGAGGCAGGTGCAGCAGATATCGTAATGGTTGCTGGGGGTGAAAAGTTGTATACACCCCAGAAATGGGAAGTATTCTACAGTGAGCTCGCTTCAGTGGATCATGTCTGGGAGGGTGCCCAAGGATTGGGACTTCCGCCGCCATTTTTTGCCTTGACAGCCCAAGAACACATGATGCACTATGGAACAAAAAAAGAACATCTTGCCGCAGTATCCGTGGCAAATTACAACTATGCCGCTGACAACCCTGTAGCACAGATGCAGAAAAGACTTACCCTTGAAGAAGCAATGAACGCCCCTGTAGTGGTTCCACCTCTTACCCTTTACGATTGTTGCCCCATTACAGATGGTGCAGCAGCATGTATCATCACAACAGATGAGATTGCAAGAAAATTTACTGACAGGCCTCTTGTTTACATAAGGGGTACAGCACAGGTGTGTTTAAACAGCGTTTCAGCCAACTTCCCTGGTGAACACCTTGCAGATTGGAAACACACCCGTATTGCAGCACAAATTGCTTATGAAAGAGCAAAGGTTACACCTAATGATATAAAAGTCGCACAGACACACGATTGCTTCTCAATTTCCGAAGTTATTGAAGTGGAAGAATTAGGTTTCTGCAAAAAAGGTGAAGGTGGAGAGTTCTGCTACTCAAAACAGATAGAGATAGGCGGAAAGGTTCCTATCAATACAGATGGCGGGCTTCTTGCAGTAGGACATCCTTTTGGAGCAACAGGCATAAGACAGGCAATAGAGATAATGAAACAGCTTCAGGGAAGGGCACGTCACCAGGTAAAAGACGCTGATATCGGTCTCACCCATAATCTGAGCGGTGCAAATGCAGAGCATACCATCTTGATATATGGTAGAGAACCAGTTAAATAAGGAGGAAAACATGGCTGTTTTAGGAATACCAATACTTGATGGCTTATATCCGGTCACCATGGATATGTGGCCGGTCCAGGCAAAGGAATTCAACAGAATCTGGCCCTTTTATGAAAACTTAAAACAGGGCAGATTCACCACCACAAAATGTAAAGATTGTGGTCATGTAGCATATCCCCCAAGGGTCATATGCCCTGCATGCTATTCTGAAAATCTCGAATGGATTGATCTGCCCACAAAGGGTAAGGTTATTGTCTTTTCAGAAGAGGTAAAGGGTGTGCCCTTAGGATTTGAATCGCCTCTTATCCATGCTGTTATTGACTTGGGTGTAGAGCCTGTGAGACGCCTTTTGAGCAGAATCGTAAATTGCCCTGCAGGGGCATTAAAAAGAGGTGATGAAGTTCAGCTTTCAGTATTCAAGGTCCCAGATATGCCTATGGAGAAAGGAAAGGCTGGCACTGTGATGGTGGAAAGGGTTTTCTTTGCCTTTGAGCCTGTAAAGAAATAGAAAAACTGTTAGATGATATTCAAGGTGGGGTGGAAAACGCCCCACCTTTTTTATTTTTTTAAATTAACTTTATGATAATGATATGGCAAAAGATAATAACCCTTAAAGTTCAATTATGTTGATTTACTTTTTTCCATAATGTAACCTAATGTGGATGTTACATGCTATGGATAAATATTAGACTATGATGAAAAGGCAAATATTCTATTTGTTTTTAATTTCCCTTATTTGTACAATAAGCCCCTTATATGGAAAGGAATATACTGTAACAAAAGTAATTGATGGAGATACAATTCAGCTTGAAACAGGTGAGATTGTAAGATACATTGGCATTGATGCCCCTGAATTGTATGTAAAAAATGGTGGTACAGAATTTTATGCAAAAGAAGCAGCAAAATATAATAGAAAACTTGTGTTTCTTAAAAAGGTGAGGCTCGAGTTTGACGTGGAAAAAAAGGATCAACATGGAAGATTACTTGCCTATGTATTTGTTAAAAATACTTTTGTAAATGCTGAACTCGTAAGGCTTGGGTATGCACGGGCACTTATAAAGCCTCCAAACATTAAATACAAAGACATGTTTCTTGCATATCAACAAAAGGCAATGGAAGAAGAGAGGGGTTTGTGGCAGGAAAAAAAGAAGGATACTGAAACGACATATATTGGGAACAAAAGAACATATGTGCTTCATAGACCTTCATGTCCTTTAGCAAAAAAGATTTCAGATAAATACAGGATTATATTCAGAAGCAGGATGGATGCAATCCGTATTGGATATACACCATGCAGGCAATGTAAACCATGATAGAGCCTTATTTAAAGTACTGGGGGCTTGAAAAACATCCTTTTCTTTTAGCACCTGATAGTAACATGATGTATATGGCCGGTCAGTACTTTGAATGCTTTGAGAGATTGAAATACGCAGTTGCTACACAGAAAGGTGGGGTTCTTATTGTATCTGAAGATGCAGGTTTAGGAAAGACTACAATACTTCTCAAACTAATAGATGAATTAAAACAGAAATATAATGATACCTTTAGATATGCCTTTATAGACCATCCCACAATGAATCCTTCTCAGATAATATCTTTTATAACTAAAGAGATTTTAGGGGTTTCACATTACGATGATAAATTAAAAAATATCATCGCCCTTAAAGATGCCCTCATTGAATTAAAAACACGGGGTGGAAAGGCAATAATAATTGTAGATGAAGCCCAACTGTTATGCGGAAAGAATGATATTCTTCAGGAATTGAGAATACTTATCAATTTAAATTATGAAAATGAATATCTTCATACTTTTATCCTATCGGGTCAAAAACCCCTGTGGGATGAGATTAAAAACCTTCCAGAATTCTGGCAGAGACTGCCTGTCAAGTATTATTTCATGCCTTTAAGGGTTGATGAAACAAAAGAACTTATAAAATTTAGGTTAAATAATGCAGGATTAAATACTGAGAGACGTATTTTTACAGACGATGCATTAGAGTTGATACACAGGCATGCAAAAGGTTCACCCAGGACAATTATTGCCCTGGCTGATATGGCACTATTAGCCGGTTATGCGGACAGGGCAGGTATTATAGGTTTTAAAGAGATCCAAAAGGCATTGGATATGATGTCTGGGAAGGGAGAATCACTTCCTTATATTGTTCCAGAAAAAGCCAGAGAAAGAACGGTTTCCACTGATGGAGTAAAAACTCCCTTTAAGAATATTAAAATGTCAGCAAATAAATATGAAGAAACTAAAAATACATCAGAGACACAAACAAGACCATTTTTTATCATACTTGCCTTTTTGTTTTTTATGCTTTTGGGTGGGGTCGCCTATCATTACTTAATGCCGACAAAAGAAAATAATTCTACAAAACACAAAGCAGAAAATACCCGACCTGTAAATGTAAAGGATTCGCAAATTTCAGAAAAGGAAAAGGTTGGGGCAAAAGATTTAAATTATACATTAACTGACGAGAATTTAACAGCTAATTTAAGAACCAAAGCATATGAAAGGGAACTGCTCGTTACAAAGCCTGTTGTGAACATTAGGAGTGCACCTGATATTACTGCACCGAGGATCGCCATGATATTTCAAGGAGAGATATTAAAAGCAAAGGAAGAAAAAAGGGATTCAGCAGGTAATGTGTGGTATAAAGTGCCTTTATATGGTGACAAAGAAGGGTGGGTTTCAGAAATTGTGGTAAGGGTTAGATAAAATTTAAAAATAAAAAATAATAAAAAGGAGGTTGATTATGAAAAAGATTTTTTTAATTTTTGTTTCAATTTTTTTTATATTTTCGTGTGTTATCATCAATGTCCATGCCGTAAAAGAAGACCCAGAGAAATTTGAGAAGTATAGACAGGCCATCAAAAAGGAATTCAACATCGATATCGCAAAGTTCAAAGAGAGGTTAAAAGGTGGAAAGGCAGATGGTCAACCGATTACAAAATATGATTTAGAGCAGCTTATAATGGGAATTAAAGTCGAACTTGAGCATACAAATAATAAAATGACAGCCCTTGAGATCGCTACT
>JAOAFK010000025.1 GCA_026416315.1 Syntrophorhabdaceae bacterium
ATGAAATAATAGACCAATTTCATAACAAACTTTTTAATTTAATATTGTCAAAACAAAACAAATAGTTTATAAAAAATCACAGATGAGGTACGTGAAAAGTATAATTATACTTCTTTCTTTTTTTAGTCTTGTTTGTTTATCTTATGGAGAAGATATACCATCAGAAAAAAATGGTATAACTGCCCTATCATATCTACTCATTGAAAAAGACTCTTTGAAAATAATTGAGGGCAGGGATTACCATAGACCATTACCACCAGCAAGCACAACGAAGGTATTAACAACTATTCTTGCCCTCGAAACCTTAAATGGTAATGAGATTATAAGACCCGATAAAGGCGTACTTAAGATACCGAGGAGTAAATTACACCTCATACCAGGTAAGGGGTACAGGGCCCAAGAATTAATAAAAGGGATGATGATTGAATCGGCAAACGACGCAGCCTATGCCATTGCCACATATATCGGAGGCTCTGAAGAAAACTTTTCCCGTATGATGAACGAGAAGGCAAGACAAATTGGTGCCTTAAACACTAATTTTAAAAATGCTACAGGTTTGTATGCACCTGACCAATTTACCACATGCTATGACCTTGCCTTGATATTCAGATATGCCCTGTCAAACCCCGTATTTACTGAGATTGCCAAGATAAAATATTTTCTCTTTAATGAGGGAAAAAAAACTGTAAGATATCAAAACCACAATAGATTTCTTTTTTGTTTTGAGCCTGCCATTGCTGGAAAAACAGGCTATACCCGTGCATCAAGGCACAGTTATGTAGGCGCATTTGAAAAAGATGGTAAAACATACATCCTCACCATTTTGGGGAGCGAGGACAAATGGACTGATGCTGTAAAGATTTTAAAGGTCCTATACGATAGAGTGCCATCCGATGAAGAGCTAAGACTCGCTAAAGCGAGTTCTTTTGTGCTTACTTCTTATAAAAAGGAAAAAATCAAAAAGGCTAGCCTAAAAAAGCATAAAACTAAAATAAAAAACAAAAAAATTAAAAAAACCCATCTAAAAAATAGATGAAAATGAAAAAAAGATATTTTTTTACTTTGATAGTAATTATCCTTATCACAACTCCACTTATTGCTTATAGTTTAACTTTGGAGGAAGAAAAAAAATACGGGACACAGATATACAATGAGATAGCAAGGTCAACAACCATTAATAATGACCCATACATATCTATGCATATAAGACGAATAAAGGAAAGGTTAGAATCTGTAGTGAATATGCCTTTTAATATTGTTGTAACGGTTATTGATTCACCTACAATGGATGCCTTTGCCACCATAGGTGGTTTTGTCTACATTACCACAGGCCTTATTGCCCAGTGTGAGAAAGAGGATGAATTAGCAGGTGTGATCGCCCATGAGTTTGCTCATATATATAGAAGACATATTGCAAAACGGTATGAAAAGGAAAAGTATATAAATATCGGTATGTTAAGTTCCATTTTCCTTGCCATGCTCGCCCACGATCCAAAGGCCCAGGAGGCAATAATGGCCACAGGCATTGCCTCTGGCCAATCACTTTCCCTCAAATATTCAAGGGAAGATGAAGATGAGGCAGACAGATTTGGTTCAAAATTTGCTGATAGTGCCGGATTTGGCGGATTTGGGATTGCGGAATTCTTAAAAAAATTGAGACTTTCAGGGGGCGATAAGTCAATCCCCCAGTATCTATTGACCCATCCCTATCATGAGGAGAGGATAATAAAGCTTGAAGGCTTATGGAGGGAGAGAAAAACCATACCTGATTCACCTTTATTCCCTTTTATAGTAACAAGGGCTAAAATAGCAAGTACAATTAGGGGTTATCAATCAGATGACATATGGATTGGTAGATTTCAGAAAAACACGGATGACCAAGCGGCAGCATATGGTGCATATCTTGTTTATCTGAAAAAAGGCCAGACTAAAGATGCCCTTGATGCAGTATATTCTATCAAATCCCCTGTGAAAGAGCTTTTATACGGAGAGGCCCTTACAGCAACAGGGAAATTCAAAGATGCAATCGAAATTTTAAAATACATAAGACCTGACTGTGATTGGTATCCCATCTCAAAAATTTATCTTGCAAGGGCTTACGAAGGAGTAGGCGAGAGGGAGATGGCCCTGAATGAATGGGCAGGACTTCTTAAGTATGGTAATTCATATCCAGAGATATACTACAGGTATGGAATGTTGTCAGGAAGGATGGGTATGGAGGCAAAAGGTTTTGAATACCTTGGTAGGTATTATCTTGTCCTTGGCAGATTAGATTTAGCAAAAACAAACATAGAGAAGGCCATTTCAAGATATGGAATAAATTCAAATGAGGCGAAAGAACTCATGCCACTCCTCGATAGCATTAAGAAAAAATGATGATTATCTCTGTATCCTCTGAAAAATGGGTTACAAATTAAAACATATAGGTAGATGGTCATATTTTTATGTACCTGAAATTGAAAAAAAGGGACTTCAACACGGTTTTTTTACAATTAGTTCTCCTGATACAACTCGTTTGAACGATGACGGAAAAGAATTTCTTAAGACATTCTTTTTAAAAGACTTTATAACACTTCACCAGGAACACGGCGATACAATACATATAATTAGATATGGCGAAAGACCAAAAAAGGGAGATGGCCTAATACTCACACAAAAACAGATCGCATGCATAATAAAAACTGCCGACTGCCTTCCTGTTATACTTTATGATCCTACAGAGTCTATTGCCTCAATTATACATGCAGGCTGGCGCGGCACAGCAAAAAAGATTACAGAAAAGGCAGTGCATATAATGAAGGATTTGGAGTGTAAAACCAGTAATATCGAGGCGATTCTCGGGCCTTCTGTAAACAGTTGTTGCTATAATGTGGGAAAAGAAGTATATAGCATTTTTATGGAAAACGGTTTTTCTGAGCATATTTTTAAAAAAGAGAATGATGCCCTTTTTTTGAGTCTCCGTGAAGCCAATAAAGAAATATTAAAAAAAGAGGGGGTTTTTAAAATCCATGATGTCCAAATATGCACCTTTTGCACAGATGGACTATTCTATTCTTATAGAAGGGGAGACAGAAACAAAAGACAAATAAACTTTATTTCTCTTTTATAAATAAATTATAATTAAAACAAAGGTTTAAAGCGTGAAATATAAAAAGGAATTATCCATATCCATAATTGTCCTCATTGTTTTTGGAATCCTCATATATCTTGAAACACAGTTACCATTTTTCAAAAAATTTCTTCCCGTTGATGAAAACAAACTTATAATCATCATACTGAATATAAACCTCCTTTTAATCCTCCTTCTTATCTTTCTCATAACACGCACTGTAGCAAAGAACTATATTAAAAAAAAAAGGGGTATATGGGGTGCCCGCCTCAAAACAAAACTAACCTTTACGCTCCTTTTCATTTCTATTATCCCGTCTTTTTCCCTCTTCATTTTGTCAACGGGCTTTTTTAATATTAGTATGGAAAGATGGTTCAGCC
>JAOAFK010000046.1 GCA_026416315.1 Syntrophorhabdaceae bacterium
AATCGATTGTGCTGTAAGGTATATGGCAGGGATACATTTATAAAAATAACATCGTATAGAGAGTTTGAGGCCTTTAAAAATATTCTTCCGTCTATAAAATGGAGGAAAACAAAAGGATTTTTAAGTTCTTTTTCAAGGATCGGGTTAGAAAAGAGCTCTATGGTTTTTAGAAATTGTGGATCTGTTTCCACATAATCTATCTTTTTTACAGTTCTGTGCTTTATTATCTCGTTTATAATTCCTCCTGCGCCTTTACTCATTACAAGTATGTTTTCCGGTTTTTTATGGGAAAGCAAAGTAATGTGGACCAGATCTTCAATGTATGTAATATCAGGGGTTGGCACAGTGATTGCTAAAACCCCATCTGTAAAAAATGTATACTGTTCATGGTCTTTTACTACGACTATATTCTGATAAAGGGTATTTTTATAATACACCACCTGTCTTTCTGACCATTGTTTTGAAATGGAAAAGTTATGTATTACCTTTGTGCCCCCTGTTGAAATCAAAATAATAAAAGCAAACAATGACATAACAACCATTAAAACAAGTCCTTTATTGTTCTTTTTTGATGAATAAATCAAAAGGAAAAGACACGAAAAAACACTTATGATATTAAGAGTTACTGCAATTGTAAATGCATTAAAATACTGAATTAAAAAATAGTTCAGAATTATTCCCCCTATGATTGTCCCTAACATCTCATAGAAGTACACTCTACCTATTGATTGCTTGCCATCATTCATTAACTCGTTGAAGAAGGAACATATGAGTGTAAAGAGCATACCGTGGAGAAAACCAGAAGGAAATAATACGAAAAAAGAGGCATAAAAAATTTGAAGGATGCCGGCACCCGTATCAAGGGGAATCCCTACAATTAACTTGAAAACCCTTGCTATATAAATTGAAACAATAAAAAAAAGGGAGAAAGCTATGGTCAAAATTATGAGGGCATTTTCTATTGTCTCTTTTTTGAAATGTTTTTTTCCAGCAAAATATGCACCAAAAGCCTCCCAGAGTATCCATGAACCTATTATTACACCTATAGAGAGCTCGTTTCCTGAAAAAAGAATGAGCATCTCCCTCAAAAGGATCGTCTGGGCAACAATACCACATGCACCAGTTACAATAGTAAAAAAGATGGGATTGGTTGAACTTTTCTTATCCAATACTTACGGTTCTTCTTTTTCTATTGTGATGAAATCCTCATTAGGATAATTTTGCAGTGCCTTGGACATAAATTCAATCCAGATGGGTAAGGCAGCCGTTGCCCCTGATTCCTTTGGGCCTAAGTTTTCTCCTTTATCGTATCCTATCCAGACAAGGCAAAGTAGATGTGGAGAAAATCCCACAAACCATGCATCCTTGAAATCATTGGTGGTTCCCGTTTTTCCTGCAAGGGCATATGGAAGCTTTGAAGCCGCCTTTGCTGTCCCATTTTTTATCACACCCTTCATAATATCAATTAAGGTATACGCTGCCTCTTCTGAAACAACCCTTTTTTCATCTATTTCGTGTTCATAAATGAGCTCACCCTCGGTTGTGGCAAGCCTTTTTATCGCCACAGGTTCTGTATAAAGACCACCCCTTGCTATGGTTAAATATGCCCCTGCAAGCTCAAGGGGAACAACTTCAATAGCACCTAATGCCAATGAAAGATTCGGTTCAAATTTACTGTTCATATTCAATCTCTTCGCAAGTTCTATTACATTATCAAGTCCTGTTTTTTCAAGAAGCCTCACCGTAGCTGTATTTAATGACAACTCTAATGCCTTTCTCATGGTAACATTGCCATGATATTCATTTCTGTAATTTCGCGGCTGCCAAACAGATTTTGTATAAGGATTCACAAATGATATGGGCGCATCAAGCAACATTGTCTCGGGCTTGAAACCCTGTTCTATTGCAGAAAGATAAATTATGGGTTTAAAGGCAGAGCCAGGCTGTCTTTTTGCCTGGGTTGCCCTGTTAAAGGGTGATGAGGTAAAGTCTCTTCCTCCTATCATCACTTTAATGTCCCCTGTCTTTACCTCCATGGCAATTAATGCCACCTCAGGCATTGAGGTCTTTTTAGGATTTCTTGCCTTAAATCCTTCAATACCTTTTTCAATTGCCTCATAGGCATACTCAGTCATTTTTAGATTAATCGTTGTATTTATATCAAATCCTTTTATATAAATATCCTGTGGATTTTCTACATAGTCTTCCAGTAATTGCTTGATATATTCTATAAAATAACCCGTTTTTCTCTCATATGCCCTAAAAGGTGCAAGAACCATTGGTTTTTTTATTGCCTCTTCATATTCCTTTCTATTAATAAAACCCGCCTCATACATCTTCCACAGGACAAGATGCCTTCTTTCCTTTGCCTTTGTGGGGTTTTTAAAGGGTGAAAGTTTTGATGGAGACTTTGTCATGGCTGCAAGGAGTGCCGCCTCTTCAAGGGTGAGTTCCTTTGCCCTTTTATGAAAGTATGTATGGCTTGCCGCCTCCACACCATACGCACCTTCACCAAGATAGATGAGGTTTAAATACATATTTAGAATCTCATCCTTTGAATATGTCCTTTCTATCTGGATGGCAAGGATTGCCTCTTCAATCTTTCTTTTAAAGGTCTTCTGTCTTGTTAGATATAGGTTTCTTGCTAATTGCTGTGTGATGGTAGAGGCCCCTTCTGTTATCTCTCCTTTGAATATATTTCTGAGCATTGCCCTTCCAATACCCCTTAAATCAATACCAAAATGTTTATAGAATCTTACATCCTCTATGGCAATGAATGCCTTTTTGAGATGATCAGGCATCTGGGTGATGGGTATGGGTATCCTTTTTTCTGCAAATATTTCTGCAAATAATGTTCCATCATCTGCGTAAAGTCTGGAAGCAGATTTTGGTTTATATGTCTCTAAGAGTTTTACATCCGGTATCTCGAGATAGTTGACAAGGGCATAGCCGAAGCCGCTTCCAAGTATTACAGGTATTAAGAAAATCACTACAGCAAATTTTATAATCCTTGCATACATACGAAATATAGTATACTTTATAAACTCTATGTTTTCAAAAGACAATGAAAAACTAAAAATTATAGTAATAGGGGGTCCTACCTGCACAGGAAAGTCAGACCTTGGCCTTTATATCGCCGAGATGTTTAATGGTGAGATAGTTAATGCTGATTCAATGCAGGTGTATAGATATTTTAACATCGGTACTGCAAAGCCTTCCATTGATGTAAGAAACAGGATACTCCACCACATGATAGACATTGTTAACCCCGATGAAGAGTTCAATGCAGCAATGTTTAAAGATGGGGCAGACAGGGTAATAAGAGAAATTCATTCAAGGGGACATATCCCAGTAGTAGTAGGTGGCACAGGGTTATACTTACGCGTTCTTTTACATGGAATTTTTAAAGTGCCAACAGATAAAAAACTAAGGGCATCATTGCAAGAGCAATATACACGTGATCCTGAAGGTACATATAAAGAATTAAAGAGGTTAGACCCTGTTTATGCTTCAAAAGTAAGTAAAAAAGACAAAATAAGGATAGTGAGGGCCCTTGAAATCTATAGACTTACAGGGAAAAATATGTCGGGATGGGAGAAAGAACATGGTTTTAAAGAGGAGGAGTATTTATCTTTAAAGATTGGATTAACAAAAGACAGAAAAAGCCTTTACGAAAGAATAGATAAAAGGGTTGATAAAATGCTTTCTGATGGGTGGATAGAAGAGGTCAACGAAATCCTTGAGATGGGTTACAAAGAGACCTGTAAACCTTTTTCCGGTATAGGTTACAGAGAGATATTGCACTTTTTAAAAGGTTTAATTACCTATGAAGATATGGTAAAAGATATTAAGAAATTCACAAGGCACTATGCAAAACGTCAGTTCACATGGTTTTCCAAAGAGAGAGGTTTTGTATGGTATACTTTTCCCGAAGCATTAGAAAAGATAAAAAAGGAAGTGTATAATTTTTTAAAAAACGGAACTTAAATGGATCTTAAAAGGATAATAGAGGCCATTCTATTTGTATCTCCAAGGCCTTTAAGCATAAAAAATCTATCAAGAAAGATGACCGAGTTTTCTGAACAGGATATTGAAGAGGCTATTAAAGAACTCATAAATGAATACAGGTTATCGGATAGGGCGATAGAGATTGTTGCCGTTGCTGGTGGCTATCAGATGAGAACAAGGCTGGAATTTAAGAACTGGATAAAAAGGTTTGTGAGAGAAAAAGATACGGAACTAACGAGATCAACTCTGGAAGCTCTTGCAATTATTGCTTATAAACAGCCTGTTACAAAAAGGGAAATAGCTATCATAAGGGGTGTGGATTCCGCGAGGGCAATAAAACAACTCCTTGATAGAAAACTGATAGAGATTGCAGGAAGAAATGACGATATAGGCAGACCTATGGTATTTAAAACAACATCTAAATTTTTAGAGGTTTATGGATTGAGCAGCATCAAAGATCTCCCCACATTAAAAGAAATTGAAGCTTTAGAAAAATAAAAAAGGAGGGTTTTTATGGATATCTCTGAACTATTGATTTTTATGGTTGAAAATAAAGGTTCTGACCTCCATATAAGCGCAGGGGAACCACCAGTTGTGAGAATTCACGGAGATATGAGAAAGATTGAGATGCCACCCCTTGATAGGGATACGGTGCACAACATGATTTATGATATATTGAACGACCAGCAGAGAAAGATCTTTGAAGAAACCCTTGAGCTTGATTT
>JAOAFK010000095.1 GCA_026416315.1 Syntrophorhabdaceae bacterium
AAATGCCTCTAAGAAGCTAATAGCTATCATAAAAAATGCAAGAAAAATTATAAAATAGCTATACTTCTGTCTCTTCATGTTTAGATTTATCACATGATCTTTAATTTTTTTCATCCCTGTTTTGTTACCTTTTGAAGTAGAGTGATCCTGTTTGTCATACGCTCCATGAGTTCTTTTAGATGAAGCTGCAGGGCACCTATATTCTCATATTTTTTCTTATAAATATTTTCAATCTCCTGTCGCCAGTACTGGAGTATTTCCATTTCCTTTTTGTTTAACTCAAGCTCAAATTTTTTTCTCAATTCCCTTACCATCTTTTCATCTATCTGCATAAGACTTCTCCTTCTTTTCAATGATACGTCTGGAAATGAAAATGATGATAAGAATTATTAAAATTATGGCGGACAATATATGGAATTCATACTGTTTTATATCCTTTACAATAATATATACTACATTTCCAAAGATATATCCTATGGCAGAGACAACAATACTCCATAAAATAGAGTTGGCAATGCTAAAAAGTAAAAATTTACTTACTTTTATGTTTGTACATCCAAGCAAAAGCAATACCACCGCCCTTATACCTACAAGAAATCTGATGATAAAAATAATAAAATTTCCGTGTTTTTTGATAATTTTATCTGCAATGGGAACTTTACTTGATAGGAATTCATATTTATCCACTATGTTTCTACCGAAAATTTTACCTATTGAAAAAAAGGTGAAATCACCTGCAAATGTGCCCATAGCTGCAAAGATAAATACCTTGTAAATGTTCATATAGCCGAGTTTTGAAAGTATTCCCCCTATTAAGACCGTTGTTTCACCCTCTAAAAATGTCCCGATGAATATACCTATGTATCCTAATTTTTCTATATACGCTTCCATTAAAATTTCTCAAGGATAAAATTTTTAATTTTTAACTGCATTTTATCCATATTATTGAGTTTGGTCAACAATGTTTTGTTTCCTCTCGTTTAATTTCATGAGCAATAAACCTATTTCAAATAAGATATACATGGGTACTGCAAGGAGCATCATGTTGTATACATCTGGGGTTGGTGTTATCACTGCCGAGGCAATAGTTATAAAGAGGATTGCGAATCTTCTGCCTTTTGCAAGGGTTTTTGCCTTCACAAGACCCTTTTTGCTAATAAGGAGTAAAATTACAGGTAATTCAAAGGTTATGCCGAATGCAAAGACCATGGTGGCGCAGAAGGTCACAAATTTCTCAACAGAAATCATTGCCTTGAGCACATCATTTTCATATCCCACAAGGAACTTTATACCAGAAGGCAAGACAATAAAATAACAGAAAAGGGTTCCAGTGTAGAAAAGGACAATGGTAAATATACAGAAAAGCAAACCATCTCGAGGTTTAAGCTTAACAACACTTCGGGATTCAAGCCAGCCGATTATAACTATAAAAGGAAAACTGAAAAATGCCCCTGCAAAGATGGCGAGTTCAACTGTTGAGAAAAACACCTCAGGCAATGTATAGTAATATACCTTCATCTCTGTGTTTTTCAGTAATTTTATAAGAAGGGGTTTTGAAAATATAAAGCTTATGGTCCCTACAATTACTACTGTTACAATCACCTTTAAAAAAATTTTTTTTGTGATTGTAAGAAATGTTATAAGTTTTTCTCTCTCCATGAGATATCCGTCTGGGTAAGCCCCAATGAGACAATATATTTAATGGCCTCTTCAGGGGTCATCTCAAGAAATATGAGTTCCTCCTCTCTTGCTACAATCAAAAACCCGGAAGTGGGGTTCGGTGTAGTGGGGATAAAGACATTGCACAATTGCCTGCCATCCTTTAATGTAAATCTTTTTGTAATAAATCCAATAAAAAATTTTCCATTGAGGGGCATCTCAACCATGACAACTTCCTTGAAAGCCCGTGTGCTTTCAAAGGAAAAGGTATTGAAGATATCTTTTAAGGACCTGTAGATGCCTTTAACAAAAGGGATCCTGTGGAGTATGAGTTCGCCGTAGAAAAGGAGTTTTTTTCCGAAATAATTCGATGTTAGAATGCCTGTAAGATAAGTAATGATGATAAATATTATAAAGCCCGTTCCGGGTATATATATCTCTTTTCCTGTTAGATTTATTATTATGTTTTTAATCAAGGGTGAAATAATGGAATCAATAGAAGAAATAATAACATACACTATATAAACCGTCACCAATAGGGGTATTAAAACAAAAAATCCTGCTATGAATGTCTTTTTTATCCGTTTAGTAAATCCCATAGGTGACTTATAGTATAATCCGATATAAACAAAGTCAAGTTTTTACTGGGAAATGGAGATGGGGAAATCGAAAATACCTATCCCATGAAAATAATTACTACAGAATTATGGCCAAAATAAACCGAGGCCTGATCTTACCTCTTCCATAGTCTTTTTTGCAATCTCACTGCATGCCTTTGCACCATTTATTAGAACATCCTTCACATAGTTTTCATCTTTTTTTAATGCCTCTGCCTTTTCCCTTATGGGGTCTAATTCTTTCATCATGTTTTGGAATAGGGTTTTTTTACAGTCAATGCATCCTATGGATGCACTTCTACAACCTTTATCAATCTCCAACAGAACTTCGTTTTTAGAAAATGCCGTGTGGATTGTGTATATATTACATAATTCAGGGGTTCCAGGGTCAGTTCTTCTTACCCTATTCACATCTGTCACTGCTGTTCGTAGCTTTTCCCAGATTGTCTCTTTATCTTCAAGTAATCCTATGTAGTTGTTCATGGATTTAGACATCTTGTTTACACCGTCAACGCCTAAAATCCTCGGCGCCTGAGAGAGTATTGCCTGGGGTTCTGGAAAGATTTTTCCGAATCTACTATTGAACTTTCTTGCAATCTCACGAGAAAGCTCTATGTGCTGAACCTGATCTTCACCTACCGGCACATAACCTGCCTTGTATATCAATATATCTGCTGCCTGAAGCACCGGATAGTCCATGAGCCCCATGTTTATATTTTCTCTATGCTGACGAGCCTTATCTTTAAACTGGGTCATCCTTTCTAATTCACCAATGGGTGTCACGCAGTTGAAAATCCATGTAAGTTCTGTATGTTCAGGCACATGGGATTGCACAAAGATCTTACTGTTATCAGGTGATAATCCACATGCCAAAAGGATAAGACCCGTATTTATAGTTCTCTGTTTTAATGTTTCTATGTCGTATTCTATGGTTATGGCATGGTAGTCAACAACACAGTATATACAATCGTATTCTTCTGTAAGCTCCACCCACTGCTTTATAGCACCCACATAATTGCCTATGTGTATCTCCCCTGTAGGCTGAATGCCACTGAAGATCCTTTTCATCTATGTATTCCTCCCGTAGTCATCTTCAATCCTTATGATATCGTCCTCACCGAAGTATTCACCCCTTTGTACCTCGATGAAAACAAGTTCCGTTTCTCCTATATTTTTAATCCTGTGAAATGATTCTTTTGGAATATTTATACAGTCCCCGGGTTTTAGGATATAATCCTTTCCATCAAGGGTCACCATACCCTTACCTCTCACCACCTGCCAGTGCTCCTCTCTTTTGAAATGTTTCTGATAGCTTAATCTATGTCCTGGTAACACTTCAATCCTTTTCACCTTAAAGTCTTTTTCATCAACAAGCACAATCCATTTTCCCCAGGG
>JAOAFK010000110.1 GCA_026416315.1 Syntrophorhabdaceae bacterium
ACTGTCATTTTGACTCTCCTGAAGTCAATCTTTCCTCTAATAACTTCACCCTTTCGAACAATTCGGGCAGTTTCTTCAAAAGCACCTGCTGCTTTAACCATTCTTTGTGTACCATGTGCGGTGTTCCAGATATGGTTGAGCCTGGCCTCACATCTTTTGTAATCCCAGTTTGGCCTCCTGCGCGCACATTATCACCTACCACCACATGGTCTTTCACACCTACCTGTCCTGCAAGGACCACATGTTTTCCTATCTTTGTGCTGCCTGCTATACCAACCTGGGCCACAATTATGGAGTTTTCTCCTACAGTGACATTATGGGCAATCTGCACAAGATTATCTATCTTTGTTCCTTTTTTTATTATGGTTTTATCAAGGGACGCCCTGTCGATAGTCACATTTGCTCCTATCTCCACATCATCCTCAATTACAACCGTTCCAAGTTGGGGTATCTTTCTATGGCACTTACCATCCCACATATAACCAAAACCGTCGCTACCGATCACTGTGCCGGCATGTATTATAACCCTGTTACCTATTGATACATTATCATATATGGTTACACCTGGATATATAACTGTATCATCTCCGATGTATGAATGATCACCTATATGGACAAATGGATGTATAACCGTTTTTTTTCCAATTCTCACCCCTTTTCCAATAAAAGCAAAAGGAAGTACGCTTGCTTCTTTAGAAATATCCACATCTTCTGATACAAAGGCGAGGGGGCTTATACCGGATTTATATCTTTTATTTTTTTCAAATATTTCTGCAATTTTAATGTATGCAAGGCCAGGGTTTTCAACAACTATGAAGGCCTTATCTTTGAATTTCTCTGTATCTATATCTTTTCCTACAACAACTGCTGTTGCCTCACATCTATCAAGATATCTTTCATAGCCTTTATGGATTAGAAATGTAATGTCCCCTTTTTTTGCATTTTCTATACTCGAAATACCCAAAAGAACAGTATCTTCTAGACCTATTAATCTTCCGTCTACTAATTTGGCGATCTCTTTAAGGGTTATCACTTTTTAGCCTTTTCCTTTGCCATCTTATTATATGCCTCAATCACCTTATTTGTTATATCTATTCCGGGTGTAGCATATAAAATTATGGCAGGGTGTCTCTGCAAGATAATCGTGTATTTATCCTGTTCACCTATTTTTTTAATCACTTCCATTATCTCATTTACGAGATTCTGCTCGAATTCTGCAATCTTCTGCTGCATATCACCTTGATATTCGTTTTCAAGGTTCTGATAGTCCTTTAATTTTTTATTATAGAGTTTCTGTTTTTCCTCTCTTGCCTCTGGCTTTAATGCTGCACCCTGTTTATCAATGGAATCCTTTAATTCCTGTAATTCTTTCTGTTTATTAGATAGCTCCTTTCTTATCTTTGCAATCTCATCATCCATGGTCTTTTTCGCCTGTTTTCCTTTATCGGATTCCATAATCACTTTGCCAATATCCACATATGCAATGCTTACTTGCTGGGCAACTACAATGCCAGATGTAAAAATTATTGTCAAAATGGCTATAATAATAAATAAAGTTTTTTTCATGTGACCTCCTGATTTTTATTATTTAATATTGCGTACCCACTGTAAAATCGAATACATTTCTGCTTTCACCTTTTTTCGGGAACAGATTAAAACCTAACTCAAGTCTGATGGGACCGATAGGTGAAAACCATCTAATGCCAACTCCGGCACCTGTCCTCATACCTTTTAACATAAAACCCTCTGGATCGTCAAACCCTGCGCCTACATCGTAAAATACAACGCCTTTTATCCCTGCTGGTTTATAGATGGGGAATATCCACTCAAAATTAAAAAATAGCTGATTCTTGGCGCCTATGACCTCACCCTCACTGTCTAATGGGCCTGCTTCACCGTATTTAAATCCCCTTACAGAGTAAAGTCCTCCCACGTAGAATTTTTCGTATATAGGTAACTTTCTACCGCCATAAGGTCTTATGGCACCAATGGTTCCTTTTACAAAAAATGTGCTATCCCAGAAACCCGCTGGTATATATTGCCCGTATGAAGCAACTCCCCTTACAAAATAATTATCCCCACCAAAGGGACCCCCTGCAAATTCCAAAGAAGCATCTGCTGCAACCCCTTTTGAAGGATTCAATATATCGTCTATGGTGTTTTTACTAATTCCCACAGCGGGTGCACTTGTGACCTTAGTCCCTGCCTGCTCTTTTATATAAACACTTGCCCTGTCCTCAATGTTTGTGACACGGGTTCTATCGTATCTGTAGCTGATACTTCCTTTTACATCTTCCATTAAACTTCTTGAAAAACCAAACCCACCGCCTGTCTTTTTATAATTATAAGAATCCATGGCCCTTTTATAATTGAAGATGTTCGTGCTTGCGTCTATGTCTAAATCAAATATTTTAGGCTCCACATAGGTAAGTCTGAATTCCTGGGTTACACTTCCTATACCTGCTGTAAGGTATACCTTTCTACCTGTACCAAAAAAGTTTTCTTGAGAGATATTGCCTGAAAGAATAACTTTTTCATAGGTGCTGTATCCCACACCTACACTTAGTGTACCCGTTGGCCTTTCCTCTACAGTTAAGTCAATGTTTATTTTACTGGGGTCATCGGTTTTTACAGTCTTTAGGTCTATCTCCTTAAAGTAAGTGGTATTTTTCAGATTTCTTCTACTCTTTTTTATATGTGTTGATGAAAACCTATCACCTTCAGCAAATGTGAGTTCCCTTCTGATCACCTTGTCAATGGTTTTTGTGTTGCCCACTATGTTTATTCTGTTTATATATATTTCTTCATTCTTTTTAATCTCGAAATCTATATTTACCTTTTGATTTTCGTCGTCCACTGTGGTAAGGGGGGTTATTTCACAGAATGCATATCCTTTATCCTGATACATGTCTGTTAGTTTTAGAACATCCTCTTGATACAATGATGCCCTGAAAATGTTATCCTTTTTGCTTTTTAGCATAGCATAAAGCTCATCCTTTTTAAATATCACATCTCCAGTAAAATCGATCTTATCTATTTTGTATTGCTTACCTTCGTCAATTGTCAATGTTATTGTTATTTCTCTTCCATCCTTTGAGATGTTTATATCTGGTGTTGCAATCTTTACCCTCACATAACCTCTATCGTGATATAAGGCTTCTATGTTTCTCCTGTCTTCGTCAAGGGCCTCTTCATCAAGGATGCCCGAACCTGTAAACCATGAAAATATACCTTTTTCAGAGGTCTTCATCGCAGATTTTATCTCTTTTGTCTTGATATTTTTGTTGCCGTTAATGACAATCTTTCTTATATACGATTTAGGCGGCTCCTCAATTATAAATTTTACATTTACATCATATTCCTTTTCATATATTATCTCATATGTTACTTTTATGGCATAGTAGCCTTTACTTAAGTATAGTTTTTTAATCTCTTCAACACTTTCCTTTATCTTTTCAGTGTTGAGTACTGTATTGGTTTTTATCTTTAGTTTTTCCTTTATATCATTTGTTTTTATCTTTTCATTGCCAGATATGTATATGGCTGAAATGGTCTGTCTTTCTATGACGACAAAGGTTACAACCTTTCCTTTATCCGTTTCTTTTACATCGATCTGCACATCACTGAAAAATCCTGTTTTGAATATATTTTTTAGATCTTCCCTTAATTTTTCCAGGTCATACGGGTCGTTTTCCTTTGTTTTTATCTGGTTCATTATAAATGCCCTGTCTATTTTTTCATTCCCAATGATGTCGATCTTTATAATTCTATCTATGTTCTGGGCAAATAAGGGACATAAGAAGACAAAAAAGAATATTATGAATTTTAAGGCAATTTCTTTCATTCAAGATTGAAAAATTAACAAAAAACCACTCCTATTGTAAAGGTATTTTTATTCCAATTGAATAAATACACACATTTGATATCTTGGTTTATTGATAAGGCAGCTTAATTCGTTCAAAATAAATTTTAGATTTTTACCCTAAATGGTAAGACATATTCTATTCTATCCTTTCCTGTAAGACCCATCATAAGCCTGTCAACGCCTATGGAAACCCCTGCATATTCATCCCTTATCATATCAATGGCATAAAAAAAATCTTTATCATACACAAACATCTCTTTTCCTAATTTTTTTCTTTTCATATTTTCTTTTTTGAGTCTTTCTTTCAGCCTTTTTGAATCCATCAGCTCTGAGTATCCATTTGCAATCTCTAAGCCATTTATATACATCTCGAATCTTTGTACCTTATTTGCACCTTTTGTTTTAGCCATACTTGAAATGGATTCTGGCCAATCTAAAACGAAATACAGCCTATCTTCTTTAATGGCCGGTTCTATCTCCTGAAAAAATATTTTAAAAAAAATATCATTCCAGGTATCTTTTCTATCTATGGTGACGATGCCTTTTGCCTTTTTTATAAATTCTGTCCTTGTGAGGTTGAAAGGGTTTAAACCTATTTTTTCTACAAATAGTTTTTCAAGTTCATAGATTTTTATTTCATCTTTTTCGAATCTCTTTTTTAGACCAAGCATTTCACATATAAATCTTAAAAGCTCAACCATCTCTTCTATTAATTCTTTATAAGTTCCCTCCCTGTACCATTCTAACATGGTAAATTCTATATTATGGGTTGTATCCATATCTTCAACCCTATATACCTTACAGATCTGAAATATCCTTTTAAAATCAAACTGTAATAGTTTTTTCATGCCCATTTCAGGGGATGTATGTAAATAGAAAGGGCCTTTTTTGTCAACATATACCTTCAGAGGGTCTATATAAGGATCCGGTGCGCATGTGGTGACAAGGTGTGGCGTCTCCACCTCTATATATCCATTTCTATAAAAAAATTCTCTTATAGTTTTAAGTAGGGCATGTCTGAAAAAAATATACTTTTTAATCTCTTCTTTGATGCCTTCTGCTACAGAACTGTCCATATTCGCCTCAACAATAAAGGATTGATTTTTATATTTCAAAAAAGTATACTTTGTCAAACGGAGAGATGACCGAGTATGGCCGAAGGTGCTCGCCTGCTAAGCGAGTGTCCCGCCTAAAGCGGGACCTAGGGTTCAAATCCCTATCTCTCCGCCATAATTTTGTTTTCAAGTTATCACCCTGATAATATACATAAATGCCCAGAAATAGTTAACACAAAATAGATTTTGTTCCCAGGAGGTGATATGAACCCAAAGGAGCATATAATTCTTGCCCTTGACGTGGAGCATTTTGAGGATGCCCGAAGACTCGTCTTGGAATTCAAGGATTATGTGGGTATGTTCAAAGTAGGAAAACAGTTATTTACCCATTGCGGCCCAAAGATTATAGATTTTATAAACATGAAGGACTCAAGAGTTTTTCTTGACTTGAAATATCACGACATTCCCAACACAGTTTCAAAGGCAGTGATTGAGGCTGCAAAACTCGGTGTGGATATGCTAAATGTCCATGCTTCAGGTGGGTTAACCATGATGAGGGAATCAAGGTTGGCTCTTGCAAACATCACAAAAAAACTTCAGATACCACGGCCAAAGATAATCGGTGTAACGGTTCTTACAAGCATTGATAATGAAGAATTAAAAACAATGGGTATCAACATAACTGTTAAAGAACTAACAAAAAATCTTGCACTTCTTTCAAAAGAGGCTGGCCTTGACGGCGTTGTTGCCAGCGGTGAAGATATTGAAATGATAAGGGAGGTATGCGGTAAGGATTTTTTAATTGTAACGCCTGGCGTAAGAACTGATGAAAAAAAAGACGACCAGAGAAGAATCATTACCCCCAAGGATGCAATAGAAAAAGGTGCTACATATATTGTCCTCGGTCGAACACTTCTTGAGAGCCCCGAGCCTTTTATTCTATTAGAAGGCATATATAAGGATATAATGAATGCCTTATCTTACAGACAGAACTGAAATATTAAATGCCATTGAGAAAAATCCGGAAAAAGCGAGAAGATTGTGGATAGAAGATGGATATAAAATCCAGCATGAAAGATTTATAAAAAAAGCAAAAGAAAAGGGCATATCC
>JAOAFK010000121.1 GCA_026416315.1 Syntrophorhabdaceae bacterium
GGATATAGAGATCATATATGCAGAGAAGGTGCCTGAAAAAGGTCTGGGAAGGGCGATCATGGAGAGACTGAAAAAGGCCTCTAAAAAATATAATTTTATCAACCATTGAGATTCAAGGTATTGTATGCTAATATTAAAAAAAATTAAAATGTGGACATTTTTTATGTGTAGAAAAATAATTAAAAACATTGAAAAATTTTTTTTTCCATTATTTATAAATCAATCAAAATTATATTTTAATTCCAATAAGTTATTCAAATTTTCATACATTTTTTACACAGGTTTTCCACAAAAATTGTGGAAAACTTCAAAGACTGTAGTTTTTTCAATAACATGTATTTTGGTCTTTATCATATCAGGCCTAAATGGATGTGGAACCGCTAAGGGAACAATGAAGGTTGAAGATATCCATTCAGAACTGTTTCTTTTGTCCATGGACGAAGACCAAGTGAGACAAAAGTTGGGTGAACCAACAGTAATAAGCAGAACCACAGAAGGCAAAATTATGTGGACATATAAACCATCATGGAGGATTATCCCTTATAATAAAGACACAGTTTACATAGAATTTGAAAACGGCAAGGTTATAAGAGCCTATAAAGTGAGGTGAAACATGATATGTGAAAAGTGTGCCAGCGAGATAGAAATGATAACCTGTAAAAGATGTAATAAAGACTTATTACCCCTTGGAGATTACTGTTATTTCTGCGGTGGATACCTGAAAGAAAAAAACGATGAAGAAGAGGAACCCGTTGATCTGTCCACAAGGATTCTATGTAGCGATGGCACATGCATAGGGGTTGTTGAAAACGGGGTTTGTAAATTATGCGGAAAACCTTATGTACCAGAAGAATAAAGTAATGACCTAAAGTTTATTTTTTATGAAAAATATATTAAATAGATAGACTTTTTTCATGTCACTCATTAAAAGATCATTTATTAAGATTTCGAAATCTATATTTATAAATGTGTTGATCTTATCAGAGGTCCTTTTTTCCTCATGTTCCTATATAAAACAATTCAATGCATATGCCCATGATATGGAGATGGGAATAAAATACTTTAAAAATTGTGATTATAAAAATGCAAAAGAGCATTTCATGGCTGCAAAAGGACAGCTTCAGTATTACCTCCCTCTGGTTTATATAGCCTTTATAGATTATAAAACAGGCAGACAAAAAGAAGCTGAAATTACAATTGAAATGGCAGAAAACCAGATGGTGGCAGATGAACACAATTTGAGATTATTAGGTTATAAGGCATTGATTTTATTAAACAGTGACAGAGAAAGGGGTTTGAAGGCTTTAAACGATTATCTCAAAACCTACAGGTATCTTTATCCGCTCCTTTCAATAGATGAGGTAGAAAAAATGTATAGAAGTGGAAATATTGACTTAAAAAGACTCGAGGCACTCATTCATGAACAGGTTGATTTTTACGAAGATGCCATAGAGCAGCTTTTGAATAATGGAACAGGTCCTTTTGAGGGCATATATAGATTAAGGAGAGAATTTTAACAATGGGATTGTTAGATAAAATAAAAAACGGATTAACAAAAACTCGGGAACAGCTTATAACCCGTATTGAATGGATTGTTCAGGGGAAACCCTTAGATGAGGATGCATTTGACGAGATGGAAGAGGCACTGATATTGGCAGATACAGGTATTGAGACCTCTCAATTTTTGATGGAAAGGCTAAAAGACAGATGGAAAAGGGGGCATATAAAGACAACACAGGATATAAAAACATGCATGTCAGAGGAGATTGAAAAGATTTTAAAACCTGCTGAGGCCCATTTAAATGTCGATGCAAAAAAACCTTTTGTTATATTGACTCTTGGTGTAAATGGTGTGGGAAAGACAACGACCATTGCAAAGATGGCAAAGATGTTTCAGGAATCGGGTAAAACCATTTTATTAGGTGCATGTGATACCTTCAGGGCTGCTGCCATTGAACAGCTTGAAGTATGGGCAAAAAGATTAAATGTGGATATCATAAAACATAAAGAAGGTTCTGACCCTGCGGCTGTGGCATATGATTCTGTGAGGGCTTCCATAGCAAGAGGTATTGATGTGCTGATACTCGATACAGCAGGAAGACTCCATACAAATACAAACCTTATGGAAGAGATGAAAAAAATTAAAAGGATTGTAAATAGGGAGATACAGGATGCCCCTCATGAGACACTCCTTGTTGTGGATGCTACAAACGGACAGAATGCAATAGTTCAGGCAAAAACATTTCATGAGGCCATAGGTGTAACGGGGATTGTCATCACAAAACTCGATGGTACAGCAAAAGGGGGTTTTATATTACCCATTGCCCATTTATTAAAACTTCCTATCAGATACATAGGGGTCGGTGAGAAGTTTGATGACTTAATCCCCTTTACTGCAAGCTATTTTTCAAAGGCCATGCTTGAAGGAAATTAACACTTTAATATTGAAAAGGATTTTTCTTTTTCTTTTTATTTTCATTATATATGCCTCAATAAAAGATGTTTATGCCTGCACAGTCTGGGGTGCAACAGGATCAAAGACAGGATTCAATGGTACACTCATTGCAAAAAACCGTGACAATGTGCCTCATCTTGTTACAGAGATAAGATTTCACTCACCACCTGATGGTTTTAAAATATTTGCTTTGTTTGATATAGAAGAAAAGGGATATATTGTAGCAGGTATAAACGAAAAAGGTCTGGCCGTGTTTAATGCCTCTGCCATGAGCATTCCCAGACATATACGAAATGTGGCAAAAGAAGATTTTACAGAGAGGCTTTTAAAATTTTATGACTCTGTAGATTCTGTTTTAAAGGATATGGATGTGTTTACAAAATCCCATCCTGTCCTTTATATGCTTGGAGATAAAAACTCTTTAGTTAAAGTGGAGGTAGCTCCTGAAGGAAAGGTGGCAGTGGAAAAGATAAATGACGGGGTAATGGCCTTTACGAATCATTATACCCACAGTAGCCTTGAAAATGAAAACATAAACTATTCCAAAGGAAGTATAATTAGGCTCAAAAGGGTTCAAAGGCTTTTAAATAAGGTAAATAGACCTTTCAATATGGAAGATTTCATATCTATAAGCAATGACAAAAAATATGGTCCTGTTAATGGAATCTGGAGGAAAGGTAACAAAAGAAATAAAATAAGGACTCTTGCCTGTATCATAATTGCCATACCACCTTCAGAGGAGCCAGAGGTTTACATAAAACTTGCAAACCCAGGTGACAAGGAAAGGGTAATTAAAGGAAAAATAAGTTTTTTACAGAATACGGTTGTTCCTGAATAAGCAGAACTGTTTATAATCCTTTTGGTTT
>JAOAFK010000158.1 GCA_026416315.1 Syntrophorhabdaceae bacterium
CATTGATGCACCCCTGAAATTACCCATACCAGATGTTTTCACTGAGAAAATGATAAATGATATAGAACATGAATGGGGTAAAGTTTATACATTTAGACCATATGAGGATCTAATCTTTAATAAAAAAAGTAAATTCAAGGCCTCTGGAAGGACATTCAGTTCACTTGCCATAACATACAGGGCACAGATATTGAGAATTATTCTTGAAATGAGGGGCTGGAGATTAATTGCATCTCCAGATGAGGTGATAGATAAAAGACACAATTATTTTACTGAGGTGTTTCCGCATCTAACCCTTAATATCCTGGGCATTAAATTAGGGAAAAAGAGGGTTAGATATAAACAAAAACAGGAATTTGTTAAAGATCTATTTAAGAAAAAAATATATGGAATATACTTCAAAAGAAAAAATGATTTAAAAGACCTGTCAGATAAAGAAGAGGATGTTTTAGATGCTATTATATGTGGATGGACTGGGGTTTTATTTTTATTGAAAAAGACAATCTGTTTTGGTGACAAAAAATATGGGTTTGTCATCTGTCCTTATACAAAAGAATTTGAGGAATTCCTTAAGATCAATGCCAAAGAGAAACCTTATTTTTATGAAATCTTCTCACCTGAAGCCTATTAAAGAGTCTTTCAATTTATACATATTGTTAATACAATAGCCCTTTCATTTTGAATGCAAAAAACACTGTTAATATCTTCTCATACAAAAATCTTGTTTCTTATAGGAATATAAGATATATTTTGCATAAATAAAAAAGTGGGGGGTTAACATGAAAAAGGCATTTTTGCTTTTTATCTGTGTGACACTTATTATAGGCTTTTTTTCAGTGGCTCATGCTCAGAAACAGGTAAGGCTGATTATGGCTACAGGTGGAACTGCTGGTACTTATTATCCCTTTGGCGGTGCTATGGCGAAGATCTGGAATACTGCAATTCCAGAAGTAAATGTTACTGCTCAGACATCAGGTGCCTCTGCTGAGAATGTACGACTTGTAAATAAAAAGGAGTGTGAGCTTGCCATAGTCCAGAGTGACACAATCGACTTTGCATATTATGCAAAGGAGACATTCAAGGAGAGATTAACTGACATGCGTGCTATTGCTGTACTATATCCTGAAGTGATTCATGTTGTAGTGAGGGGCGATGTACCGGTTACAAGTTTTACACAGCTTAAGGGTTTGAAGGTAGGTGTAGGGGCACCAGGCAGTGGAACAGAAGCAGTGTTCAGGCAATTGATGGACATCTACAAAATGAAAAAAGAGGACTTTAAACCTCAATATCTCTCTTTTGCAGAAAGCGCAGAACAGTTCAAGGATAAGCACATTGACGCATTTATGGTTGTCTCAGGTATACCAAACACAGCTGTCATGGATGTGGCCACTACCCATAGCATAAGAATTATCTCACATCCAGAAGATAAGGTAACTGAACTCACAAAAAAATACCCATTTCTCTCACCCTTTACAATCCCTGCCAACACATACAAAAATCAGGCTGCTGATGTTAAAACAGTTTGTGTATCCGCTGTGCTCATTGCCACATCGAGCTTGAGCGAAGACATTGTATACAAGCTGACAAAAGCGCTTTTTGAGAATCAAAATAAACTTGCTGAAGCCCATGCAAAGGGAAAGGAGCTTGATATAAAAAGGGCAGCAACTGG